>CAVHUZ010000034.1:10465-26310 GCA_963639545.1 Bacteroidaceae bacterium | reverse complement strand
AAATAATGGGGGGTAGGCTTTGTTTTCTTGTGTTTTGTATAAGAAAAACCTAAATTTGACAAAGTGTTATAGCTCTGTTAAAGTAAAATAACATTTAAAAGTTTAACATGAATTCATAAAGTCAATAAATATTAACCTTCAAAGTGTAATAGACATGAAACGTTTCCTTTTCTTAGTAATGGCAGTTGTAGCCTTAGCTTCTTGTAGCAAAGATAATGAAGAGCCAAACATTATGGACTATGATCTTACACCTATTGAATTTCTGTTTGATATAACTAATGCCGATGGCGAAAGTTTGATCGATAAAGATAGTCCAGCGTACGATTCTGTCTTCATAGCAAACACTTACATAAAGTTCCAAGGGAAAGAATATAAGATGGAAGAAGATGCTAAAGTGGATGTAAAACCAACCACCCGTGCCTATTACGAACGATTTCATGGGATGATGATACATCAGTATACCATTGATCGTGCCAACAATATAACAAAAAGTTTGGCGCGAATTGGGCCATTCCTTTCTGACTATGATTGGAAAACAGAAGAAATAGAGATACACTGGGGAGACAATAGCGAGGATAAGATTGTTTTCACTTCTGTGATAACATCAAGGCCTAAGAATCAGACTCCAACGTTTAGCCAAAAGGTTCTGTTTAATGGCAAAGATTGCACAGAGACATTCTTTGGCTATAACAAGTATATGCAGGTGGTAAAAGGAACCGGCAAAGAGAAATAGACAAATTACGAAAGGCGCTTTCTACATAGATATATCATATGTCAAAGCGCCTTTCATCGTTTTTATAGATAGGTGGTTTCTTATCGAACAACTTGTACGCAGCCACCGCTGCACGTACGATATATAGCGATAAAAGGTAGACCATGAACAAGATCGCTTGACCGTACTCACGCACAGCCAAGCGATGGATCAACTAGTTTTTTAGCACTAACGAACTAAAAACTAACCATATTTATTAGAGACTTGATTTCACTTCTTCGGGCAACAGAGGCATGGCGCCGTTCTGCGTGCATACGTATGCGCTCACCTTTACCGCCATCTTGTGTGCGTCGGGAACGCTCATGCCGTTCAATAAGCATGTGCAGAATGTGCCAGTGAACGAGTCGCCCGCTCCAACGGTGTCAGCAACGTCCACCTTAGGAGTGGGTTGGTATGACTTCTCACCTCGTGAGAAAACGTAGCTACCATTCACCCCGCAAGTGAGCACCAACATATCGAGGTCATACTTGCCCAAGATGAGCCAACACTTGTTCTCGATATCCAAACCAGGATAGCCGAATAGTCGTCCGAGGATGACCAGTTCCTCATCGTTAATCTTTAATATGTTGCAACGCTTCATGCTCTCGCAGATCACCTCCTTGCTATAGAAGTTCTGTCGCAGGTTGATATCAAAGATCTTCATGCAATGGCTAGGGGTAGCATCTAGGAAGCGGTAAATCGTCTCACGGCTTATCTCGCTACGTTGTGCGAGCGATCCCCAACATACAGCCTGTGTGTTCTCAGCCACGTTCTTGATTTCTTCGGTGAAGGGAATGTTATCCCAAGCCACACCTTGTCGAATGTCATAAGTTGGCACACCTTCGCTATCGAGCACCACCTGCACCGTACCTGTAGGGTAGGGGACGCGTGGCATGACATAAGCCAGATGCTTTTCTTCTAGCTGTGCGATGGTTTCTTCGCCCAACTCGTCATCGCCTAGCGCACTCACGGCAATGGCTTTCAAGCCAAACTGTCCTACGTGGTAAGCAAAATTAGCAGGCGCACCACCCAGTTTTTTTCCTTCGGGCAAGACATCCCATAATGCTTCACCCAGTCCCACTACATATTGATTGTTGTTCATTGTTGTTCTTTCTTATTGTTTAACCTTAGGTATATAAGTAAGGAGGTAGATTACGCCCACTGCCATAACCACTGCAGCCCACACCTGTGGATATGTTGCGCCAGCGTTAGCAGCAGCGTCACTTGCCCAACCCATCACGATGGGGAACACCGTGCCGCCAAAGAGACCCATAATCATCAGTCCGCTCACCTCGTTTTGCTTCTTAGGTGCTGATAACAGCGCTTGTGACAGAATCACGGAGAAGACGTTGCTGTTACCGAAACCTACCAAGGCGATAGCTGCCCAAAGTTCCCACTTGTTGGTGCCAAAGATCAGTCCGACCATAGACAGAGCCATCATAAGCACGATGATGATGTAGAATAGGCGGATATTCATCTTCCGCATCACGATAGAACCAGTAAGACACCCAGCCGTACGGAAGAGGAAGTAGATGCTCGTGGCATATTCGAAGTTCTTTAGCGCATCTCCGCTGCCACCGATACGTTCTAAGAGAATCTTTGGAGCCACCGCATTGGTGCCCACGTCGATACCCACGTGACACATGATACCGATGAAAGATAGCAGCACCAGAGGCTTGCCCAACATCTTCAGACAGTCGATATAAGATGAAGCTTTACCCTCAAGCGGTTCCTCCTCGATAGTGGTCAGGCCTAGCCATAGCGTTGCCACCATACCGATGATGAAGAAGAAGAGGAACAGGATGCGCCAGCTCAGCCCGAGCAAAGGCGCTGTTGTCGTTGCTCCCCATGCAGCAATGAGTGGAGCGATGAATGAGGCAATCGCTTTGACAAACTGCCCGAAGGTGAGCGTGCTAGCCAGATGCCCTTTCACAATCATCGTTACCAGAGGGTTGATGCTCGTCTGCATGATGGCATTACCGATGCCCAAGAGTGAGAACGAGATGTACATCAGCCATAGCTGGCTCTCCTTTGACGGCATGAAACTATCGAATAGAGGTAGCAACACCGCCAGTGTGGTCACCGCCACAGAGAGGAGAACGGTGCGTTTGCGTCCTATTTTGTTCATCAGCATCCCCGTAGGAACAGAGAAGATCAGAAACCAGAAGAATACGAGTGAGGGGAAGAAGTTGGCTTCCGTGTTGGTTAAGCCAAAGTCTTCTTGCATATTGTTCGACACCGCACCGACCAGATCCACAAATCCCATTGTGAAGAAAGTAAGCATGATCGGCAGCAGAGCCATTCTCTTATTGTTGCTCATAATGATTGATATTATTGATTACAGACCTAGTTTGTACACATTCATATTGCTTACCTTGGCTGTTCCGCCTTCGCCATACACCTTTATATTATTATAAGGTAGTGTTGGGAACACAAGGTTAGTCATTGCGATGCGACCTCCATCTACAAAGATCTCTACCGAACACTTATCCACGAAGATATCCAGGTGATAGGTCTTGCCTTGGCAGAGTGACAGTGGAGCCCATGTAGCCAGCGCAAAGTCGTTCTTGTAGTTGATGGCTTGAGCGCGGCGTGATGCACCCTTCACCTCACGATGCTCGTGCAGGTCAAACTCCTTCTCTATCTTATGGCGCTCAGCCTGCTTACCAAAGTCGGTCAAGCCGCTTTCCGTGCGATCCATCACGATGCGCTTTTCCTTCATGTCTAGATAGATCAGTGTGTGCTCCTCCTTGTCATTAAAGAGCGATATACCTAAGCGGTCAGCCTCGTCAGCGGTGACATCAGCTTCGATTTCGAAAGCACCGTCATTCTCAGCAAAGAGGTTGCGCACGATGTAAGGGCTAGCGTTGTTTACCTCAAAGCCACCGATGGCCTTTGTCTCTTTGCGTAGCGCACGCTCCTCTTCGGTTACATTGGCTGACATATACACGTCACCATTGTTAGAGAAGAGCTTTAGCTCGCGTGGCAGCGCGTTAGCACCACGATATTGCTTGATAGGAGTGACGTTAGCATACTGCCAGTTGCTCATCCATGGCACAGCCACCACGCGGTCGCCCGTGTTTGAGAAGGTCACCGTGGCATAGTGGTCCTTACCCCAATCGAGCCATTTCACCGTCTCGGGTTTGTTGTCACACTTAAACTCCGTACCATCAAACTCACCGATAAAGTACTGTGTGCCGCTACCGCCATATACAAATCCAGGGTTGATATTGACTATCATGACATACTTCTGTTTCTTGGGGTCACCGTCAACGTTGAGTGGGAAGAAGTCGGGACATTCAAACTGGTTAGGCTGAGCGCCAAATCCCTCACCCCATTGGCTTACATATTCCCATTTCTTCAGATTCTTGGAGCGGTAGAAGCGCATGTTCTTGTCAGCTGACACAATCATGTACCATGACTTGGTGGGCTCATACCAGAAGATCTTAGGATCACGGAAGTCCTTCAAGCCATCGAAAGGACGCAGCACGGGGTTGCCTTTATACTTGGTGAACGTCCTACCATTGTCCTTGCTATAAGCCATGCATTGTATCTGACCATTCTTATCGCTTGATGAGGTATAGTAGGCGATGATAGCGTTCTTGCCAAATCCCGCACTGTTGCGGCTATCCACCACCGTGCTACCCGAGAAGATATGACCCAGCGTGTCGCGTGCGATGGCAGGATCCAGATGCTTCCAGTGTACAAGGTCCGTGCTTACAGAGTGGCCCCAGTGCATGTTGCCCCACTTTGATCCGTAAGGGTTGTACTGATAGTAGAGGTGATATTCGCCATCTTTGTAGGTCAGACCGTTGGCGTCGTTCATCCATCCGTAGAGCGGTGTGTGATGATATAGCGGACGATAATAGTCGGTGTTGGCACTGCTCCATTCGTTAGAGAGTTTCATCTCCTTCAGTGCCACTGCGTCTTTCTTCAGTCCCACGATCTTCACCACGGCCGTCTTGCCTTTGCTGAGCGTGAAGGGCACATAATAGTCGGTCTTGTTTTGTGTGAGGCGCACGTCCATCCATGTGTCCGTCTTGTGTCCAGTGTCTAGCAACACCTGTGCTTCAGGGCAAATCTCTTCCACAGGAAGGATGAGATACTTGGTGGGATTGTCGATCTTTAGGATCGTGGTGTCACCGTGTTCGATGGTTGTTATGTGTTGTGCTTGGGCAGTAGTAGTGATGCCCAAGGCAGCAGCGATGATTGCAAGATATGATTTGCGTGTCATAATAATTATTTTTAGGTTTTCTGATTGATAGCTTGTTAAGGGGTAGGGGTGGTGTGTGAAGGTCTGAGGGGCGGCAGACCTTCGGGAGAGATTTAGAATTTCAAACTTGCTGTAAATTCTACGGTAAACGGACGCAGGTAACTGCCCGTCATGAGTTGGTTGCTGATGCCTTTGGCCTCGTCTTTGGTGATGAGCTCTGCTCCTGCGATGCTTCCCTTGGCACCGGTCTGGTTTAGGAAGTTGACCACCGTGCAGCCCAGAGCCAATCGCTTGTTCACCTGCCAGTTCAGACCGCCGAATGTCTCCCAGTGACCATTGAAGTAGTAAGCCTCGTTGATGTTAGCGTAGGTCTTAGAGAAGTAGCGGAAGGAGGTCCAGACCTTCAGATCCTTTGTGATCATATAACTTGGGTCCAGTTCGATGAGCACCTCAGGAACCTCGGCTACGATGTTGCCCGTGGCATTGATTACGCCTTCATATCCGCTAGAGAATTTCACAGAGGTCTCATACTTCTTGTATGTAGGCTTCTGATAGGTGAAGAGGAAGTGGAAGTCGAATCCCTTGAATGGATGAGCTACCACGTCTGTGGTCCATCCCCATGTCTGGATGTCATATGTCAGAGGCGCAGCCTTGATCTCGCCATCATGCTGAAGGTTCAGTGTAGAGTTGTTGTTGGTCTTCGAGATGTATGAGAAGAGCGAGGTAAGACTGATCCATGAGTTGTTGTAGTAGATACCTGCTCTGCCCAGTGGCACAGAGATCTTGTCGGTGTTAGGCAATGTTGCTGGGGCAAAGGTAGAGATTGTTGGGTGCTGCACGATGTAGGTGAAGTCGCCCGTGAGACCAAACTGATCTGTGAGCTTATAGGTCAGAGCGGCTGTGAAGTCGTAGTTGGTCCAGTCATACTTCATCGCAGCGGGTGTGATCACGGTTCCGTCAGCTGCTGTTGCGCCAAGATAGTAGTCGGCAAATCGGCCTACAAAGTCGCCATTGGCATTCTTCACGGCAGCGTTTACGCCCTGCAAGCGTTGCCATTCTAGGCGAGCGCCATAGTAGAGGTTCAGCTTAGACGTGATATCCCAGTCGTGTGTGAAGTAGAGCGCCAGCTTGTTTTCGTGACCTTTGTAGTATTCGGACGCGTTCTTATTGAAGTCGTAGAAGTAAGAATTGGTCTTCTTGCTATCCCAAAGGCGCACGGCATACGATCCGTCCTCAGGCACACTCTGGTCATACATGGTAGTGTTGGAACAATAGTCGATGTTGTAGTACCACTCGTTCACGCCCACACGAAGGGTAGAAGTGGCGAAGCGCTTGCTCAGCTCAGAGGTGAATAGCACCTCGTCGATGGTTCCGGCGTTGAGGCATGACATACGCGTCTGCACGTATTGACCCGTGTAAGGCTGTGCTTGTCCCAAGGCGTCTTGATACAGATAGTTGTAAGCCGATGCGTCAGCAGCCTTCAGGTCGATCAGCTGCATGGGCGTCTGATACACGCAAGCACCGCGTGAGTGGTCATATCGTAGCACCGTCTTCCAGTTGAGACCGTTGTTGAAACGATAGTTGTTCATCAACCAGATCTCGTTAGAGCGGTTCTCGGCAGCATCATAGAGCGTGGTCTGCTTCAGTTCGCCGGTGCGCATATCACGATAAGTGATGTTGTTGTCAGTGGGCAGATACGATGTGGTGCCTAGCTTAAACTTCCCGAACTCCTTCACGCTACCATCACCCACATAGATGAAAGGTGCCGACTGTGTAGCATAGTTGTACACAGGGTGCGAGTTAGAGTACTTGTACATTGCTGTAAGCTCACCCCTTCCAGCCGCATAGCGCTTGGTGAGCGCCACCTTATAGATCTGGGTGCGGTCTTGGAAGGGAGTGGAGCGCAGCTTGAAGGTACCTGGATCAAAGTCCTGATACGCATTCACACTGTAGAACAGATCCTTAGCTAGAGATCCATTCATGTTAAGCGACAACTCCTGAAGACCGAAGTGATTGGTCTTATAATTGAATGTACCCTGAAAACCCTCTTTACCTAGTTGTGTGAAGGAGTTGACCGCATAACCTATGTTACCTGTTGTGATAGCCGTCTCGGATATCTTTAACAATCCTACGTGTGACATACTGGCGTCCGATCGCCATAGCGAGTTGACCGTATGCGGATTGGTGGCATAGGTCACGGGCAGTCCGTTTTCCAGTACGTTCACATCTGCTGAAGGCAATCCTATCTGGATCTCTCTAGGACCATTAGCACTGGATGCGTTGAGCATCACGTTGCGATCGCCTTCTTCCTTATTAGACGTTTCTTTCTGTTCTTGGGCTTGTGCACTTAGCGTTATAGCTGAAGCCAACGCTAGCATTCCCAGTTTAGACAAATTGTTTCGTTTCATTACGATAATTGTTTAAGTTCTTCGGTTTTTATTGAGATGAATGCCTGTCGTTCATTGACGATGCAAAGGTAAGAAGGCTGCAAACTAATCACGTTCAAATATCGTTCAAAGGCTGATAAATATGTTTCATGCAACAATTTTACAACAAAATGAACGATTTTTGCTATTACAAAAGCCCTCAAACCCAGCTTTTTCGAATATTTTACCTAAATTTGCAGCATCCTCTTCCACATTTTTATAGGATGAGTAAGCACACTTAGGCTACTTCCTTCTTGAATGAATATTATGATATGAAACACCTTTCTCACCTTAAGTCACATCTCCGCCACCTCCTTCGCACGATGCTATCATTGTGCGTGGTGACCTTGTTGTTGCTCTCACTGATGGCCTGCTCCCGTTCAGAGCGTCGCTATGTGATAGCCATCTCGCAGTGCTCGGAAGACGTGTGGCGTGAGAAGCTCAATCAAGAGCTACGCATAGCCGCCTTATATTATAATAATGTGGATCTGCGCATCTCCTCCGCCTATGATGATGTGAAGCTCCAAACCGAACAGATAGATAAGTTTGTTCAGGACGATGTAGACCTGCTTGTCGTGGCACCGGGGCAAGTGAGCATCTCTCCCGCCATTGACCGAGCCTATGAGAAAGGCATCCCCGTGATTATCTTTGACCGCCGCACCCACTCGGACAAGTACACCGCCTTCATCGGAGCTGACAATCGGGAGATAGGTCGGCAGATGGGTGGCTTCCTTGCGTCCTACAAAGGTGGCAACAAACGGGTGCTTGAGATATGCGGCCTGGACACCTCGTCACCGGCCATGGAGCGACAAGAGGGGTTCGACAGTGTGGCTTCGGCTCATCCCGACTTTGATATCGCTACCCACGTCTATGTAGATTGGACCGAGCAGGGCGCTTACCGAGTGGTGGATTCGCTCCTCTCCACTTCGCATCCCACATACAACTATGTCTTTGCGCACAACGATCGCATGGCGATGGGGGCACGTCGCGCCTTTCAGAAGCATGGTGTGGATCTGCGTAGCGTGCAGTTCTTGGGTGTGGATGCTATGCCGCAGAGCCATGGCGGTATGCAGTTGGTACAAGATGGTACGCTCCTCGCATCGTCAATCTATCCCACACGTGGTGACGAGGTGATGCGACTGGCGATGAATATCCTTCAAGGCAAACCCTACCAGCGTGACAACCAGCTATCCTCTGCGCTGGTCACGAAGGACAATGCACGTGTGTTGCTCATGCAGAACGATGAGACCGTGCGTCAGCAAGACCGCCTCTCTGCTCTCAGCAACAGGGTGGACAAAGCAGCGTCCGACTTTAACACGCAGCGCGTCTACCTCCTCGTGATGCTCGTGGTGCTGGTGTTGCTCATCGTTTCATGTGCCCTCATTGTCCGTGCCTACCAAACGAAGGCGCGATATAACCGCCAACTCAAGAAGAGTATGGACGAACAGCGCAAGATGACCGAACAGGTCGATCAGATGACACAGACCCAACTGCGCTTCTTTACCAATATCAGCCATGAGCTGCGTACCCCTCTGACGCTCATCGCTGGGCCCACCGAGCAGCTCCTTGATGACCCGTCTATCCGTGGCAAGCAACGCGAGATGCTGCAGATGGTGGCTCGTAACACCAAGGTGCTGGTCCGACTGGTGGGCGAGATACTCGACTTCCGTAAGGTGCAAAACAACAAAGAACATCTCACGCTCAACCGATTTGCCTTGCAGGATGATCTCGCAGCATGGGCGCACGACTTCGCTGCGGTGGCCAAACGCCGTCAGATCACCGTCACGCTGCACACGGAGGAGGTCCCATCGGGCGACCTTATCATCGCGGATCGGGACAAGCTAGCGCACATCTTCTTCAATCTGATGAACAATGCGCTCAAGTACACACCCGGGCAGGGCACCATCACCATCACGCTCAAGCACGAGGCTGACCATTATCTCCTCTTGATCGCTGACACCGGGAAGGGTATCAGCACCGACGAACTGCCCCATCTCTTCGAGCGCTTCTATCAAGCCAAAGGCGCTATCGGCGGTACGGGCATCGGACTGTCGCTGGTCAAGGCGTATGTAGATATGCACCAAGGGGAGGTTCATGCCGAGAGTGAGGTGGGGAAGGGCACTACGTTCCACATCACCTTGCCCGAAAGCCAACCGGGTTATGACCCGCAAGCGGACAAGGATGCACCTATCCCTACGGAGCGCAACCTTGTGGACGATACCTATATACCCGAACCGGTCAACGTCACCGAACAGGCGCAGCGCGTTGTGCAAAGCGATAACGCCGACTCTGAGCTCCCGCTGATTCTTATCATCGATGATAATAACGGCATGCGTGCCTATCTGCGGTCCATCCTTCAGGATCGCTATCAGGTGATAGAGGCTACTGACGGCAAAATGGGACTGGAGAAAGCGCGTCAGGAGGTGCCCAAGCTGGTGATCTGTGACGTGATGATGCCCGTCATGGATGGCTTGGAGTTTACCCGTCGCTTGAAGGAAGACACGGCTACAAGTCACATCCCAGTGATTCTTCTCACTGCCCGCTCGCTCTCTGAGCAGCGCGAACAAGGCTACGAACAGGGGGCCGACTCATACATCACCAAACCTTTCTCTAGCTCGTTGTTGCTCGCTCGCATCGAGAACCTGCTTCGCAACCGTGTGCTGCTGAGCCAACTGTTCTCCCATACCAAGGAGGAGGAGCAAGAAGAGCAAAAGCTTGGCAGTCGTGATCGTACGTTTGTGGATCAGCTACGTAAGGTGATACAGACCCGGATGGGTGATAGCGAACTCAGCGTGGAGCAGATTGGCGCTGACCTTGGCTTCTCACGCGTCCAGCTCTATCGCAAGGTGAAAGCCCTCACCGGTCAGACGCCAGTCGAACTGCTACGCAAGGCGCGTCTCAGCAAGGGCCGACATCTGCTCGAGACCACCGATCAGTCGATAGCCGAGATAGCTTATCATGTGGGTTTCACCTCACCATCCTACTTTAATAAGTGCTTCAAAGATGAGTTTGGATGCAACCCCAGTGAGGTGCGCGAGCATCAATGAGCCTCACACGGCATAGGTTTTATCATCCCATAGCATAGGTTTCATCATCCCGTAGCAATGCTTTGATCATGCTGTAGAACCCCTTTCGTATGGAGAAATAAATTAATTTTGGAAGAAAAATAAATTAAATGGCGCAGAAAATCAAATTGATTTTCTGCGCCATTCTTGTTCTTTAGAGATGTGATCTTAATGGTTTGGGTAAGCAGTAGCTGCCGTCAGACCTTGCTTAGAAGGCTTCGCGATACTTGTTCTCTTCCTTATCTTCCAGCATGGAGAGGTACGAACTGTATCGGCTTTCTGAGATGTAATGATCCTCTACGGCTTGACGCACGGCACAACCCGGTTCGTGTGTGTGGGTGCAATTGGAAAAACGACATTGCTTAGAGGTCTCAAAGATCTCACGGAAGTAGCTTGTGAGCTCTTCACGCTCAATGTCGAACGTGCCAAATCCCTTGATACCCGGTGTGTCAATGAGGTAGCCTCCCTCGGGCAAGGCAAGCATCTCGCTGAACGTGGTGGTGTGCATACCGGTGTTGTGGGCATCGGATATCTCTGCCGTCTTTTGGTTGACGTGTGGCAAGAGGCCATTGATAAGGGTCGATTTGCCCACACCGCTATTGCCACTGAGCAACGTGGTCTTACCGCTAAGCAAGGGTAAGAGCTGCTGCAGGTCGTCGGTGTGTGTGGCAGAGAGCTCCACCACCGTGTAACCGATGGTCTCATAGAGATGCTTCAAGGCGTGTTGGTAGCGCAGCTCGTCCTCGTTGAGCAGGTCCTGCTTGTTGAGCAGCAAGATCACGGGTACGCGATAAGCCTCGGCGCCAGCTAGGAAGCGGTCTATGAAGGTGGTTGAGGTCTCGGGATAGTTGACCGTAGCCACCAGTAAAGCCTGATCCACGTTGGCCGCTAGGATATGACTCTGCTTGCTCAAGTTGGGCGATTTGCGGACGATACAGTTTTTCCGGTCATGTATAGCCGTGATGAGAGCTGTACCTTCGGGATTGGTCACGATGTCCACAAAGTCGCCTACCACTACGGGATTGGTACTGCGGATACCTTTCAGGCGAAACCTGCCCTTAATCTTACAGTTGATGGTGCTTCCATCTTCGGTCTTGACGGTGTACCAGCTACCCGTATTCTTGATGACAAGTCCCGTCATACGGTCATGATTTCCTTTTGCTTTGCAGCAAGCAGCGCTTCGGCTTTCTTGATGTATTTGTCGTGTAGCTTCTGCAAGTCGGCCTCTGCGTCCTTCTCATTGTCCTCAGATAGGCCGTCCTTGATGGCTTTCTTGAGCTTGTCTTTCACGTCGCCACGTACGTTGCGAATCTCCACCTTGGTCTTCTCACCAATCTTGTTGCACTGCTTCACAAGGTCCTTACGACGTTCCTCAGTGGGCTGTGGGATGTTCAGACGGATGAGCTCGCCATTGTTTTCGGGTGTGATGCCCACGCCGCTGTCCATGATAGCCTTTTCTATATCGCGTATCTGCTTGCGGTCGAAGGGCTTGATGGCGATGGTGCGAGGGTCGGGTACCATCACGGTGGCTACCTGATTGAGAGGCACCTTGGAACCCCAAGCGTCCACTCTGACAGCGTCAAGGATAGCGGTATTAGCACGACCAGCACGTACACGTGCCAATTCTTCTTCGAGATAGAGGGATGCCATGCTCATTCTCTCTTCGGCATCGCTCAACGTTTGTTTTACGTCTAACATAGTTAAGATGTATTTTTGGATTGTTGTTTCTATATTTTGCAAATGTAGATATTAATCTCCGTTTTTGCAATAGTTTATGGATTATTCTGTGTTGCTTGTTGTTTGTTTTGCAATTCTGCCTCCACCATGTTGGTCAGATCGACAAACTGGGCGATGGACAACTGCTCGGGGCGCTTGGTCATGATATCCTGTGCCATGAACGCCTCGCTGGGCTTGTAACCTTGGAAGATCTGTCGCAAACTGACGCGCAGCATCTTTCGGCGCTGGTTGAACACGGTCTTGACCAGTCGTTTGAAGAATACCTCATTGCAATTGAGTTTCTCCACGTTGTTACGCGTCATACGGATGACGGCGCTCTTGACCTTTGGAGGAGGATTGAATACGTTCTCGTCCACCGTGAAGAGATATTCCACGTCGTACCATGCCTGCATCAACACAGACAGGATGCCGTAGGTCTTGTTACCCGGTTGGGCTGCCATGCGCAGCGCCACCTCTCGTTGAATCATACCGGTACAGCAGGGGATGAGCTCCTTAAAGTCGAGCATCTTAAAGAATATCTGCGAAGAGATATCATAAGGGTAGTTGCCCGTCAGCACAAAAGGCTTGCCGTCGAAGATGGTATTGAGGTCCATGCGTAAGAAGTCCTCCCCGATGATGTTGTCACGCAGGCTAGGGTAGGTGGCGTGTAGGTAAGCTACGCTCTCCTTATCTATCTCTACTGCTTTGACCTCACGGGGCTTCTTCACTAAGTACTGGGTCAGAACGCCCATGCCCGGACCTATCTCTAGCACGGGGATGTCGGGACATGCGTCCACGGTATCGGCTATACGGCGTGCTATATCAAGGTCTGTCAAAAAGTGCTGACCAAGGTTTTTCTTGGGTTTAACCAACTTCATAATTCCCTTAAATAATCTTTATTAGGCTACAAAGTTAGAAAAATAATTTTGTATTTAAAAGCTTTTAAGTATCTTTGCTTTTAAAATGAATTCAAGAGTATATATCCAAAATGTGGTCAAGGTGTTGTTGCCCTTAGTGCTGGGCGGCGCTATCCTATATTGGATGTATCGTGGCATGGATTTGAAGCAGGTCAGTCAGGTGCTTATGCACGATATGAACTGGACGTGGATGCTGCTATCTCTGCCCTTTGGTGTGTTGGCACAGGCGTTCAGAGGGTGGCGCTGGAAACAGTCGCTCACCCCTATCGGTGAGACGGTGAGGCTCGGCGTATGTGTGCGGAGCATCTATCTATCCTATGCCGTGAGTCTTGTGATACCCCGCGTGGGCGAGTTTGCCCGATGTGCGGTGCTTACCCGCAAGGACGGAGTGACCTTTGCACGAGCCTTGGGCACGGTGGTGACCGAGCGGGTGGTCGATTCGCTCATTGTGATGATTATCACAGCGGTGGCATTTGTGATGCAGCTGCATGTCTTCGGGTCGTTCTTCGCACGTACAGGTACGCGCATTGACGATATCCTTCACACCTTCTCGCTCACAGGATGGATCGTGACGCTGGTATGTGCGGTGTCGGCTCTGATTTTGATCTATGCGGTGCTCAAGCACCTAGCTATATATAATAAGGTGAAGAAAACGCTCTTCGGTCTATGGACGGGAGTGACGTCGCTCAGGAAAGTGGCCAACCTGCCTCTCTATATCTTCAATAGTGTGGCGATATGGGTGTGCTACTTCCTCCACTTTTACCTCACCTTCTACTGCTTCGAAGCTACGGCGCACCTCGGAATGGTATGCGCATTGGTGGCGTTTGTGGTGGGATCGATAGCGGTGATTGTCCCTACGCCCAACGGTGCGGGACCTTGGCACTTCGCCGTGAAGACCATGTTGGTGCTCTATGGGGTGGCTGAGGCACAGGCACTCTACTTTGTGCTCATCGTCCATACCATCCAGACGCTGCTCGTGGTGCTCCTAGGAGTGTACGCATGGATAGTGTTGGCATACACCAAGCAACGAAAACGACATCTTTAACCCAGTCAGGAAGACATCGCTCTCTCTGATTGTTAAATACTAAAAACTATGAGTGAAATTAAAAATCTAAGCCCAGAGTGCATTTGGAGAAACTTTGATGCACTGACACAGGTTCCCCGTCCTTCTGGACATCCGGAGAAAGTACAGCAATTCCTCGTCGATTTCGCTAAGCGTGTAGGCGTGGAAGGCTTCGTTGATCCAGCAGGAAACGTTGTCATGCGCAAACCCGCCACACCTGGCTATGAAAATCGCAAGACCGTGTTGTTGCAAGCCCACTTTGACATGGTGCCTCAGAAGGCTCCCGATAGCACACACTGCTTTGAGACCGATCCTATCGAGACCTACATCGAAGATGGTTGGGTGCATGCCAAAGGTACCACGCTTGGTGCCGATGATGGTATGGGTGTGGCTGCTATCATGGCTGTCATGGAGAGCAATGACCTCAAGCACGGACCCGTGGAAGCCCTTATCACACGTGACGAGGAAACGGGTATGTATGGTGTCAACGACCTGCCTGAGGGCGAACTGCATAGCGATATCTTGATGAACCTTGACTCTGAGCTTTGGGGTAAGTTTGTAATCGGTTCTGCCGGTGGCATTGACGTTACCGCATCGTTAGAATATAAGCCTGTAGAGAACGATCAAGAGACGGCTGTGAAGGTCACACTGAAAGGTCTGCGCGGTGGTCACTCAGGTCTAGAGATCAACGAAGGCCGTGCCAATGCCAACAAGGAGATGGTACGTCTAGTACGCAAGGCTGTGGCTGAACTGGATGCTCGCCTCGTTTCTTGGCATGGTGGTAACATGCGCAACGCCATTCCTTTCAAGGCTGAAGTGGTGCTCGCATTGCCCGCAGCTAACGTGGCTGCCCTCAAGGAAGCTGTGGAGGCTCAGCGTCAGCTCGTTGAAGACGAATATAAGACTATCGAAAAGAACGTGGAATTCTTCGTAGAGGATGCCGAAAAGCCTGCTGAGCTTGTTCCCGAAGAGATCCAAGACAATCTGGTTAACGCTATCTATGCTTGCCACAATGGTGTGCTGCGTATGATTCCGACCTATCCCAACGTGGTAGAGACCTCTTCTAACCTCGCTATCATCGACATCGAAGGTGGTAAGGCTGCCTTTAAGATCTTGGCTCGTTCTAGTCGTGAGGATATGAAAGAGTATATCGCTGACCAGCTCACAAGCTGCTTCAGTATGGCTGGCATGCGCTCTGAACTCAGCGGAAGCTACGGCGGATGGGATCCTAACCCCGATAGCGAGATTCTGAACCTGCTCAAGCGTATCTTCAAGGAGCAGAATGGCAAGGAAGCAGCGGTGCAGGCTGACCACGCCGGACTAGAGTGCTCTGTCATTCTAAGCAAGTATCCTGGTATGGATGTGGTGAGCCTAGGTCCTACGTTGCTCTCTCCTCATACCACCAACGAGCGTTGTGAGGTGGCTTCTGTTGAACCTTTCTGGAAGCTTCTGACCACAACTTTGGAGCAGATTCCTGAAAAATAATAGTTGAATAAAGGTATATTAGATGGAAATCTGAGGCGGTTCATCCGCTTTAGGTTTCCATTTTTTTGTTCCCCCTGGGCTTCTTCGGTCAGCCCATTCTTCCTTATTTGTGGACAGAAAGTGCCTATTCTGGCACATTCTTCATGTTTCTTTACCTTCTTATTTAGCTCATTTGCCACTCTTGATTTGCCTTATTTAACGTATTAAAG
>CAVHUZ010000034.1:7571-10455 GCA_963639545.1 Bacteroidaceae bacterium | reverse complement strand
CAAATTATTATAACTTTGCAAAAAGCATGCTGATTCTATGCTTTTGATAAACATAACTTCTACTTCTAGCAATACAAAGAGAAACTATATATTCATTATTAACATTTTAAAAAGGATTCAAGTATGAAGAAAGTACTAACACTACTTGCACTGTTGGTGACTACGCTTGCTGCTATGGCAACCGATTTCTCCGACAAGTGTACTCTATCTTGGCAAGACGTGTATGGGAATACAGTCAATCCGTGTGAGGCTAGCGTCACCGACAATGGCGACGGAACCTCTACCATCGTGTTAAAAAGCTTGACTTTTTACCTCGATACGGACGCTTATCCCTTGGGCGACCTTACCTTTACGGGGGTGACCACGTCTAAGTCGGGTGATGTGACTACTTATTCGCTGACCGATGCCACCAAGGTGTCGTTCGAAAATTGTACCGCATCATCGTTTACCAAGCCTAGCAACTGCTCAGCAGTGGCTCTTTCGGCTAAAAGTCAAGGCGATCGCCTCTACGCAGAGGTGACACTTTCGTTTAAGATTGGCTTTGCCCAGTACATCAGCGACATGAAGGTGGTGTACGGAACGGACGACTTCGGTGGTTCAACAAGCCCCGACACTGAGGTGACTGAGGTGGAAACCAAGACTTACAATGGTACCTGGACATCAGATGATGGCCAGTTTGATGCATTTACCGGCACCGTAAAGGTTACCGAGTACTCTGATGGCACTTACGCTTTCGCCGTTCCTAACTTCGCTCCTCTAGGTAGCGAGATGGGCGGTTTCACCATTCCTAACGTGATGGGTGGTATGTATGAGGATAAGCTCAACTTCGCTTTTGAAGGTGAAGAAGAGTCTTATATCAACGTGACGTATGATGGAACAGCTCCTGAACCTAAGGTCAACTATGTTGATTCGGGTACAGGCTATGTTGACGGTGACAATCTTTACATGTTGTTTGACCGCATCAACTACGGCAACGACCTTCGTTTGACCAACGTTTCGTTTGCTCCTACTGACGAGTCGGGCTCTACGCCTGATCCTTCTACTCCTGAAGAGTCTGCTGACAAGACCTATACGGGTACTTGGAGCAACTCTGGCAGCACTACATTCACTCCGTTTGAGGGTGAAATCACAACCACTGAGAATAGCGATGGTACTTATACCTTCACTGTGAAGGACTTTACTATCAGCGAAATCGTAATGGGCAACTTCACCATCGATAACGTTCCTGCTACTACAACCGATGGCGTGACAACCTTCGACTTTACCTATGGTGGATCAAAGTCATGGTTTACACCTAATTATGGTACAGGTGACACCGCTCCTGGATCATCTATTTATTTTATGATGGGAGTAACAGGTACTCTTGAAGGTAACACGCTCAAGCTACAGGTATCAAGCCTGAATAGTGATGGAGGATATTTTAATGACGTTGCTTACAATGGTACGCTTAAGGGAGAAGAAACTCCCGATCCTACTCCAGAGCCAGGTGAAACTACAGAACAGACTTTCAATGGTACTTGGAGCAATGCTATTCAGCCTCCACTCACTCCGTTTACAGGTGATGTGACGGTTAAGCAGAATACAGACGGTACTTATACGTTCTCTGTGAAGGAGTTTGTCGTTAAAACGTATGATCTCGGTGGATTTACCATCGAAAATGTTCCAGCAACCACTACTGATGGTGTGACAACCTTCGACTTCACTTATGGTGGTACGCAGCAAGTTGCTACTCCAGTCTATCCCACTTCTGAGGACACTGAAAGCAGCGGGCAAACCACACCACAGTTGAAGGTTACCTTCTTCAACGGAATGACTGGTACTATGCAAGGCAATGAGTTGAAGCTTTATGCTACCTCTTTCGGTAGTTCAGCAGGTTTCTTCCAGCAGGTTTCTTACAATGGTACACTTAAGGGAGAGGAAACTCCTGAAGAGCCAACCGTTGTGTCTACTGATGCTTATAACGAGCGTATGACGCTCAATGATGGATGGCAAGACTATGAATTTGACACCAAGACGGTGAACGTTCTCAAGTATTCTGATGATACATACGCACTGCAGTTTGTTGCTTTCGAGAAGAACGCAGAGGACGAAATGAGCCGTTGGGGTGACCTTACCTTCAAGGGCTTGACCTATACTGACAACGGTGACGGTACCGCAACACTCGCTGCTGATGGTCTAACAGCCACCGTTACTGACGAAACCTCTACTTATTGCGGTTCTGAAGCTACATTGAAGCTCACCGGAACAAAGAATGCTGAGGGCAAACTGGTACTCGACTTTACCGTAAGTGGCTCTCTTGAAACACTCGGAACATACAACTTGACTGGTACTTATGGCTATGATAAGCCCGCTGAGAGCAATCCTGGCTATTACAAAGGTACTTGGAACTCTGCTATCAGCAGCATCGACGAGTTTGAAGGTGAAGTGAAGCCTGAAAAGAACGATGACGGAACATACACATTCTACGTAAAGAACTTTACCTATAAAGGTAATGAGGTAGGTGGATTCAATCTTCCTGACGTTTCTGCAACAGAGGCTGAAGATGGTACTGTGACCTTCACTGCTAACATTGTATATACATCTTATGTAGGTGAAAAGCCTTCTACAGGAATCAGTTATGCTCAAGGTGTCACTGGTCAGCTTAAGGATAACGTCTTGAGTTTGAACTTTAGATATCTAGGATATGGCTATGAGGAACTCGGAAGCGTTTCTTTCAATGGTACATTGGAAGCTGAAGAGACTCCTGAAGAGCCTACAGTGGTTGCTACCGACGTTTATGATGAGCGCATGACGCTCAACGACGGCTGGCAGGATTATGAGTTCGACGACAAGACTGTGAACGTCTTGAAGTACTCTGATGGCACTTACGCATTGCAGTTTGTTG
>CAVHUZ010000034.1:0-7553 GCA_963639545.1 Bacteroidaceae bacterium | reverse complement strand
AGGACGAAATGAGCCGTTGGGGTGACCTTACCTTCAAGGGCTTGACCTATACTGAGGCTGAAGACGGTACTGCAACACTTGCTGCAGATGGTCTGACAGCAACCGTAATGGACGAGACTTCTACCTATTATGGTTCAGAAGCTAAGTTGACTCTCTCTGGTGTGAAGAACAGCGAAGGCCAGTTGGTATTCGAATTCACCGTTACTGGTTCTCTCGAGACATTGGGTTCATACACCTTGACTGGTACTTATGGCTATCCAAAGGCTGAGGCTAAGGCTTACAAAGGTACTTGGAGCTCTTACGTAAACAGCATCGATAAGTTCGAAGGTAAGGTGAAGGCAACCAAGAACAGCGATGGAACTTACTCATTCTATGTGGAGAACTTCACTGTTAAGGGCAACGAGGTTGGTGGATTCACCATTCCTAACGTTCCTGCTGTAGAGAACGCAGATGGCGTTTCATTCTCTATCAGCGACAATGTCAATGTTGTTTATGCTGGCGAAGAGCCTTCTACACCTATCACATACGTCTATAACATCAGCGGTAGTCTGAAAGACAACACCTTGTCATTGACTTTCATTGATTTCTTCTATGGCACTGAAGAACTCGATTTGGTTCTCTTCAATGGTATATTGGAATCTGATGAGACTCCTGAAGAGCCTACAGTGGTTGCTACCGACGTCTATGATGAGCGCATGACGCTCAACGACGGCTGGCAAGACTATGAGTTTGACGATAAGACTGTGAACGTCTTGAAGTACTCTGATGGCACTTACGCATTGCAGTTTGTTGCATTCGAGAAGAACGCAGAGGACGAAATGAGCCGTTGGGGTGACCTTACCTTCAAGGGCTTGACCTATACTGAGGCTGAAGACGGTACTGCAACACTTGCTGCAGATGGTCTGACAGCAACCGTAATGGACGAGACTTCTACCTATTATGGTTCAGAAGCTAAGTTGACTCTCTCTGGTGTGAAGAACAACGAAGGCCAGTTGGTATTCGAATTCACTGTTACTGGTTCTCTCGAAACATTGGGTACATATACCTTGACCGGTACTTATGGTTATCCAAAGCCAGAGCCTAAGGACACAGTGACCTACACTGATGTAGCTGAAGTGACCTTGAACGGCAACGTAACCACCTTCGCAGAGAAGGTATTGAAGGTTGCTGACAATGGCGATGGTACTTACGATTTCGTTTATCCTGACTTCAATGCAGGCGCAGACGTTCTCGGTGATGTTACTCTTCGTGGCGTAACAGCTACAACGGATGAGGAAACAGGTGTTGTTAGCTTCTCTTTCGAGGGCAATGCAACTATCGACAACCTCAATGGATTGTGCGCAATGTACTACGATGTAGCTTCTGAGCAACCTTTCACAATGACTGGTACGCTCCAGGACGGCAAGCTCATTGCTACCTTCAACACTTCAACAGAAACTGGTATGTACGACTTCGTATTGAAGAATGTCTTCGGTTATCAGACACCAACAGGCATCAGCAATGTTGAAACCATGAATCTTGAAGGTTGTGAGGTTTACAGCATCAATGGTACGAAGCTCAATGGCTTGCAGCGCGGTGTGAACATCGTACGCAAAGCCGATGGTACTACCATCAAGGTGATGAAGAAGTAATCTTGAATCTCGTATCTCTCGGTCTTCAAGGCCACGACGAGTGGTAGTTGAAGACCGAGAGAATACAGAATCTTTAAGTAAGAAAAACCTAATAATAAAGGGGCTCGGACGTTATCGTTCGAGCCCCTTTAATAATTGTTGCAGCCTTAATCTCAACCTTCGCGTAGGAAATCGAGAGCCTCAGACACCTCGTCTTCGCTGATCGACTGGTCCACATGGATGTCGCCAATGTCTGATAACAAGGTGACATTGATCTCGTTTCCACGATTCTTCTTGTCGTGATGCATCAGTTGAATGAGGGTAGGGTAGTCGTCACAAGTGATCGATGGCGTACCATAATACGTCCGAATGAAGGTTGCTGTTTGCCTTAACGTCTCGGTGGGGAAGCCCATCCGCACAGCCGAAAGGTACAGTTCGCATATCAATCCGTAAGCCACGGCATAGCCATGAAGCATAGGCTGGTGCTTGAGCGACCACTCTTCCAAGGCATGACCAAAGGTATGACCAAGGTTGAGCGCCTTTCGCAATCCCTTTTCGTGTGGGTCTTGCTTCACAATCTGTTCTTTGATGGAGATGCTAGAAGCCAACATAGATGACAGAACGGCTAGGTCAGGATTGGCCAAATCATAGTTGACAAGCTTGCTCCACATCGTTTCGTTAGCCAAGAGACCGTGTTTGAGCATCTCGGAGTATCCACTTCGGATGTTCTCCGCATCTAGCGTCTTAAGCCAATCAGTGTAAAGGATGATGCGATAGGCATCTTGAAACACGCCAATCTCGTTTTTCAGACCACCAAAATTGAATCCCGTCTTACCTCCAACGCTTGCATCCACCATGGCAAGAAGCGTCGTTGGGATATTGATAAAGTTGATACCGCGTTTGAATGTAGCCGCGGCAAACCCTCCAAGGTCCGTTACCATGCCACCACCAAGGTTGATGAGTAACGAGTGACGGGTCGCAGCGCCATCTTGTAACGCCTTCCAAACCTTCACCACGCTATCTAGCGTCTTGTTCATATCGGTGGAAGGAATCGTGATGAGGTGCGCTTTCCTCATGGTGAGAAAGTCCTTTAGCACCGTCCAACACTTCTCCGCGGTGGTCTCATCGGCCAAAACGAAAACCTGATCATGCTCACATTCTGAAATGGCAACAGCCAGTTCACTCTCAAAATGCTTAGGTATAATGATTCTCCTCTCCATAAGCTTCAAATTTAAATAACTGCTATCATAAAACCCAACCGCTTGCAACGGATTGCAGAAACGTTGCTTTGCACGGTTATGTCTATTGCAAATATAACGAATTAGGTGCAAAGATGAAACCTTAATCTGCTATTTTTTGAGTTTTTTAATCCACTTTTCTTCTATTTTGCGCACCTTGTTGTAGGTCTGTGCAATAATTCAATGGTATTGCAACACAATTGTTAATGCTTATAAAATAAAACTTGTTCCGTCTATGAAAAGAATGTAAGTCAGGTTTAACATGCTCGTTCTTTAAACCAATCTATTAACTTTGCATCCTAAATCTAGACGAACAAACAATTATCAGATGAATAGATTACATGTTCTATTGGCGCTTTTGCTGCTTCCTTTGTGCGGTTGGGCGCAGAATAGACTTATCAAAGGCTCCCTTTACGACAACGATCAGAAGGCACCAGTGGCTTACGCGGTGGTCCAACTGCTCCAGTCGGATAGCGCTTACGTTTCCGGTACAACCAGTGACGAGCAAGGACGCTACTCCATCAAGGCTCCCCGAGATGGCAAGTACATCGTCAAGGCTTCCTATGTAGGCTATAAGACGTTGTATAAGAATGTCAATGTGAGCAACGCTGCAGATGTTTCGGTAGGTCAGATGATCTTCCGTAACGACTCACACCAGCTCAAAGAAGTTACCGTAACGGCTTCTGCGCCTAAGGTAGTGCTCAAGAACGACACCTTCCAGTACAATGCCTCGTCCTATCGCGTGCCCGAAGGATCTACAATCGAAGCGCTTGTGAAGGTTCTTCCTGGTGCTGAAGTGAGCAGTGATGGTAGCATCAAGATCAATGGCAAGGAGGTAAAGAAGATTCTTGTTGATGGAAAAGAGTTTATGACGGGCGATACCAAGACCGCATTGAAGAATCTTCCAACATCTATTATAGAAAAGGTGAAAGCCTATGACAAGAAGAGCGACTTGGCTCGCATCACCGGTATAGATGATGGCGAGGAAGAGACCATGCTCGATTTTGGTGTAAAGAAAGGTATGAACAAAGGATTATTCTCCAATATCGACCTTGGTATCGGCACTCATAGTAGATACTCGGAGCGTGGTATGGTGGCTTATTTCAATGACAAGCTACGCACGATGGGTTTCGCTTCTGCCAATAATGTCAACGATATGGGATTCGGTGGCGGACCTCGTGGCGGCTTCGGCCCAACCCGAGAAGGACTCAATGCCACGAAGATGGTGGGCTTAAACCTCAACTATAACAATGGTACAACCTTCCAGTGGGATGGTTCGGTGAGATGGAACCACTCCAATGGTGATACTCATTCCATCGTTTCGTCCGAAAACTTTGTCGCTTCCACTAGCTCATTTGCCAATCGTGTGCAACAAGAATATAGCCGAAGCAATTCTTGGGATGCCCGTTTCCGTTTGGAATGGACTCCCGACTCGATGTGGAACATCATGTTCCGCCCCAATATGCAGTTGACCAAGAGCGACGGACTCAACGCTACCACCTCAGCAACATTCAATGCCGACCCTTATCAATACGGCGACAACCCACTCGATGAGACTTCGTTGATAGAAGCCAACAGCCATCAAGCGTTGGTCAACAAGCAGCAAAACTCCACCATTACCTATGGCGACAAGACCGCAGTGGGTGGAATGTTGCAGGTCAATCGTAAGCTAAGTGACAATGGTCGCAACGTCACTATGCGCGTAGATGCCAACTATAACGACTCCGACTCGAAGACTTTCTCTACCCAAGACCTAGAATACTTCCAATTGAAGAATGCCCTTGGACAAGACTCCGTGTACCATGCGTACCGCTATAACCTCATGCCAACGAAGAGCTGGAACTACGCGCTCCGTGCTACCTATAGTGAACCAATCGCCCGCAAGACCTATTTGCAGTTTAGCTACCAGTATAAGTATGGTTTCAGCAAGAGCGATCGTGACACTTACGACTTCTCCGATCTAGGCAGCGGCATCTTCTCAGGTATCACGCCCGCTTATCGTTCATGGGACAATTACTTGGGTAAGCTACCTCAACCACTTACCTCTTACCTTGACAATAGCTTGAGTAGATACTCTGAATACCGCACCTACACACACGAAGTGGAAACTAGTTTCCGTATGACCTACGAGAAGTGGCGTCTCAATGCGGGTGTGATGATTCAGCCGCAGCGCTCCTCTTATATGCAGGATTACCTTGGCGTGCATGTCGATACCGTCAGAACGGTAGTCAACTGGAGCCCAACCTTCGATCTGCGTTACCGCTTCTCGCCACAGAGCAACCTTCGTATCAACTATCGCGGAACGGCTACGCAACCCTCAATGAGCCAGTTGCTCGATATTGTAGACAACACCGACCCACAGAATATCTCCGTTGGTAACCCCGGATTGAAGCCCGCCTTCACGAATAACCTACACCTATTCTTCAACAATTATCGTCAGAAGTACCAGCAAGCCGTGATGACTTTCTTCAACTTCTCAACCACCCGTAACGCCATTGGCAATAGTGTCACATACGATGCCACAACCGGCGCCCGTACCGTGAAGCCCGTTAATATCAATGGCAACTGGGATTCGCGCCTTGGCGTGATGTTCAATACCAGCATCGATACCGCTGGCGTGTGGAACATCAACACCTTTACCACCGGTTCGTTTAACCGCTATGCCAGTCTGCTGCAGCAGGACGCAATGAGCGAAGTGGCCAAGAATATCACCCGCAACCTTACCGTTGGCGAGCGATTGTCCACCAGTTATCGTAACAGTTGGCTTGAGGTAGCCCTTGACGGATCGTTCGATTACACCCATACCAAGAACAATCTCCAGCAAGCCAGCAACCTCAGCACATGGGAGTTTGCCTATGGTGGATCGATCAATCTTACCGCCCCATGGAACATGTCCATCTCTACCGAGTTGCATCAGAATAGTCGTCGCGGATACAGCGATGCCTCGCTCAACACCAACGAACTCATCTGGAACGCTCAGGTGTCACAGAGCTTCCTCAAAGGAAGTCCCCTCACCATCTCGCTCCAGCTCTATGACATCCTTCATCAACAAAGTAACATCTCGCGTGTGATCAACTCCACCAGTCGCACCGATACCGAATACAACAGCATCAATAGCTACGGCATGCTCAAGGTGACCTATCGTCTCAACCTCTTCGGAGGCAAACCGCAGCGTCGTGAGGGCGATCGTGATCATGAAGGACCGATGGGTCCACCCCCAGGCGGTCATGGTATGGGACGTCCGATGGGCCCTCCTCCAGGCGGTGGACATCGTTTCTAGATCATTGGGCAATACACCAATAGAATAGAAGCCTCTCTTCGTGCTTACGGGCATGTAGAGAGGCTTTTGTTACAGTTGTGTTACGGGCGATAAAAAGCGCAACTTTCATTTGCAGACTTCGATTCTTTTCAGTAACTTTGCACACGCAAAATCAAAGTCATAATAATCACATGGACGATTATCACGCGGAAAAATTCAATCAGTAAGCGTGAGGGTTACCTTCCCAGAAGCTAATCCCCACCTTATCTTTAATGTTGGAGATTAGCACACATGAAAACCTATTGGAACATCAATAAGAATTTGAGTGCCATGAAAGAATGGCAGCCCAAATGTTGGATACAGGTTACCTGTCCTACCGAAGAGGAACAACTCGAGCTGGAAGAGACCTTCCACATCCCCGATTACTTTCTTTCTGACATCGCCGATACCGATGAGCGTGCCCGTTACGAGTATGATGACGGATGGATGCTAGTCATCCTGCGTATCCCTTATGTGAAGGAAGTGCGTTCCCGTACACCATATACCACGGTGCCACTAGGTATCATTCACAAGCGCGACGTGACCATTACGGTGTGCAACTTTGAGACCAATATGATGATCGACTTTGTGAGCTACCAGCAGAAACGAGGCGTAGGATTTACCGACTCCGTTGATCTCATCTTCCGTTTGTTCCTTTCTTCCGCCGTGTGGTATCTGAAACGACTCAAGCAGATCAACACTTTGATAGAGCGTGCGAAGAAGAATCTCGATAAGGAAGTGAACAATGAGAGTCTTATCGGGCTCTCTCGTCTACAGGATTCGTTGACTTATTTCATCACATCCATCCGTGGTAACGAGAACCTCCTGGCCAAACTGAAATTCAAGCTTCAGATTGACGAGCTAGATGCCGACCTCATTGAGGACGTCAACATTGAGATGTCGCAGGCGCGTGAGACCGCCAATATCTATTCGGACATCCTCGAATCTACCATGGATACCTACTCCAGCATCATCAATAACAACATGAACACCGTGATGCGTACCCTCACCTCGGTCAGCATCATCATGATGTTGCCCACGCTTATCTCCTCATTCTTTGGCATGAACCTTGTCAATGGCATGGAGACCAATAGCCTAGGCTTCCTCTTCGCGATAGCGTTATCAGTCATTGTGTCGGGTATCACATGGTGGATCTTAAAGCATAAACGATTGATTTAGTAAGATATGCAGCGTGATCAGCTTCTGGTCACGCTTTTTTTATTGTCCTAGCTTAAGGTTATGATGGTCCCATCAGAGAATAAGAGAAGCACGACGGAAAGTCATTGTTATTATCCACAATTCCCCAAAAGCTTTACCCGTAGAGGGCTTAACGCCCCTTAAAATCAAAAAATCGTCATAAAAATTAGGCGTTTTCAATCTTTTTATATAAGTTTGCAGTCTATTAGA
>CAVHUZ010000033.1:20468-26487 GCA_963639545.1 Bacteroidaceae bacterium | reverse complement strand
CATATCGGCGTGGGCTTCTGCGTTGCTCGTTCAACCGTGATGGGCAATGCGAAGGCCTCGATACGTGGGACGGGTGACGGTACAGCGACCCACGCTTTTTTGTATATGTTGGTAAATCTATTAATTGAAAAATGGAGCCTTGCTTGGGGTTGTGGTAAGACTAAATGAACTTTGACCAATGTCTTATCTTTGTAATCACAAATCCCCCAACTTTAAAGACTTCTTAGGCGTACTCTGTAGCGTTCTATCTAAACTGACAAGACCTTTAAAGGCAGAAACCCCCTTCTTCTTGTTGTTTTTGCTTGCTATTTCTATATCCACATTGAAGTCTCTGTTCTCTAGTGCTATAGGCCTAAATGCGGAGCAAATATCAACCGCATTGATCGATTTATCCAGAGGATTTGGAATTGCTTATATTTTTACGTTATTTGTTTATTTGAGTCAAAGTAAAACCCTAAAGGTCTTGATGTACATTGTTGGAGTGGCTTTATTCGCTCTTACTGTATTCCTATGGTTAGTTTTCCACTTAATAATAGGACCTCAAATCATTACCTTCATTGGGGAGACCAATACACGGGAGACTACCGAATTCATGCATACTTATCTATTATCGCCATATGGTGTGTTGTCCTTATGTCTTGTCTTCATCTTGATAGCATTGATAATAATAGCTGAAAAATATAAAGATAAAATATCAACAAGGATAAAAGCACTCTCTCAGCCTTTCTTTTGTGCTTCTTGTAGATTGTTACTCGGTATAGCACTAGCAACGGGGTTCCTTCATTTCGATATTTTCTATTATATAGCCAAAAGCAAATCAATGGATGATTTGTCAATTGGTGACCCTTTCCCGTATGACGCTATAACCAGTATGGCATTTTCATTGAATTCCATTAGGACAACATCAAATGAGATACATAGAGCTATTGCAACAGCAGAGAAAGCTTCCAAAGGATTTGTAAGTGAACCAGATTCTATAAATATCATCTATGTTATCGGAGAGTCGTATATTAAAAGACATTCCAGTCTATATGGATATCAGTTGAAAACGTGCCCTAGGTTGGAGTCTGAGCAAAAGAATGGTAATCTTTTCGTCTTTAATGATGTAATCAGTCCGTATACCGCTACGTCTATAACGATGAAGAATACACTTTGTTGCAATTCCTTAATGGATGGCGAGAAGTGGTATGATGCGCCTTATTTCCCCACAATATTCAAGAAGTCGGGCTTTGATGTGTTCTATTGGGACGCACAAAGAGACGATAGTGCGCAAGGGTTATGGGTGTTTTCTATGAGTTCGCTATTGTTTAATGAGAAGATATCAAGAATATCTTATACCGCTACAACTTTCAATCATTTTGACTATGACGATGAACTTGTGGTCGATTTTGAACAAACAAAAAAGCGAATGGGCAAAAAGAACCTTATAATATTCCATCTATGGGGACAACATGTAGATACGTCTGCAAGGTTTCCACACAACAAAGAATTCTGTCGCTTCAGTAATAAAGATATCAAGAGAAACGAGAAATATCTTACGGATGAAAAACGACAGGATATTGCAAACTATGACAACGCTACGTTTTATAATGACTTTGTTATTGAACATATAATCGATTTGTATAGAGACAAGAACACTGTAGTGGTTTACCTTTCGGATCATGGTGAAGAGGTATACGATTATCGAGACTCTAAAGGGCGAGTTGCGGCTTCCCAGGAGCAACAATCAGAATACCTTAAATGTCAATATAATGTTCCTTTTATTGTTTGGTGCTCCGATTTATACATGAAAAAACATCCTCAAATCATGAATGAGATTAAGGCTTCGCTCAACCGACCATTCATGACTGATAATGTTTGCCAGGTATTGTTTCATCTAAGTGGGCTTCATACCGTTTACTATAAAAAAGAAAGAGACCTACTTAGTCCTTTCTTTAAGGAAAGAGATAGAATCGTTAAAGATGGAGTTAATTACGATGAAGTGACCAGAAATAATGGAAAATGATGGGTTATAACAGTAACAGATACGCATAAACAATACTATTCAGGGTGGCTCTCAAGCTTGAGAGCCACCCCGAATCCGTGTATATTGGTTGCCAGCGAAGGTGCGGCAATTGTGTTGTTGGTTTATTTCTTAATCCAGATATGTTTGATTTCGGACAGGAAGAGCGTGTGCTTGCCTTTATCGGTGGTGTAATATTCCTTGACGATCGAATCCTTGTAGGCTGGGCGAATGGCTGCGGGATCGAGCTCGGTCTCGTACATATCCTCGCACTCAATGACCATACGGGCTTCCTTAAACGTCATCATGCCACTGGGGGTGGTGATGGGTGTGAGCTTAGCTTCCTTGATCTTATCCGTATCACGACCCGACTTGGTGCCGCAGATGTTGAGCGCTGGGCGGTATTTAGCATCGAAGAAGCTGAGCGTGTAAGCATGTTTGTCCTTAAGAAACTGGTATGTGTAGCGAGTGTCCTTAACGGCAATGAACGCCGTGGGCTTAGACCATAACACGCCAAAGCCGCCCCATGCTGCTGTCATGGTGTTAAACTTGGCGGTGTCGCCTGCAGTGACGAGCATCCATTGGTTGCCTATCAGGTCGAAAACGTTATCGGGGAGCGAGTCGGGAGCAAGGCTGTCGTAGCGAGCTTCCCAGCTGCCGCTATCTGTTGTGGTGGTGCTGTCGGTGCGCTGTGTGTTGTTTGTGCTATTCTTGCTGCAAGAACTGAATGACAGAACCGCCATGAGCATCATGCCCAAGAGGGGCGCTGCTATCATGAAACGGAGGGATGAGAATGTTTTCATATTGATGATAAGTTTATGATAATGAATGATAGATATCGTAAGAGATTGCTTGCCGTCTGATAACAAAAAACGCTAAACAACTCTATACGAATTATTTAGCGCGCTTGTTGTTGTTCCAGGCGGACTCGAACCACCACTGACAGAACCAAAAACTGTAGTGCTACCATTACACCATGGAACAATCACGGGTGCAAAGGTACTACTTTCGACTGACACTACCAAATTTTTTGCTTGGTAATTTTAGTACCTTCCGACAATGAAGAGCCACCTGAAGGGTTACCGCCTTGGCTTGTCCGATAGTGAAGGTCTACCTGTATATATACTTAGAGCATCCATAGTGTTGCTGGTATCGGAACGCTATGGATGCTCTAAAGATGATGATTAGCGGATGGACCGCTGATGGATTATTTCACAGTGATAAGATAATAGTTCTTCTTACCACGTTGAACAAGCAGATATTTGCCATCGATGAGGTCGTCAGCGGTGACAGGTTGGTCAAAGGCGGTCACCTTCTCCTTATTCAGACTGACGCCGTTGCCCTTGACAAGCTTACGCATCTCGCTCTTGCTTGGGAAGATCTCCCATCCCTCTTGGCAGAAGACGTCCACCGCAGGCTGACCGAGCTGGTCCTTGCTGAGGGTGTAATGAGGTACGTCCTTGAACACATCGTTGAGTGTGGCTTCATCTAGCTGGGCAAGAGAGTCCTTGGTTGCTTTACCAAAGAGAATGTTGCTGGCTGCGATAGCCATATCGAGATCTTCCTTAGAGTGAACCATTGTGGTCACTTCCTCAGCAAGACGTTTCTGCAAGATACGACGACCTGGATCCTGTGCGTGTTCAGCTATGAGGGCGTCAATGGTCTCCTTGTCAAGGTCGGTGAATATCTTGATGTAACGTTCGGCGTCCGAATCGCTTACATTGAGCCAGAACTGATAGAACGCGTAAGGTGTGGTACGGTTGCGATCGAGCCATACGTTGCCGCTCTCGGTCTTACCAAACTTCTTTCCGTCAGCCTTGGTGATAAGTGGGCAGGTGAGGCAGAAGGCTTCAGCCTCGTTGCCTAAGGTGCGACGAATCAGCTCTGTACCGGTGGTCATGTTACCCCACTGGTCGTTACCGCCTAACTGCAGACGCACGCCGTAGTGCTGATATTGATAGAGGAAGTCGTAACCTTGTAGCAGCTGATAGGTAAACTCGGTGAATGAAAGGCCGTCGCGAGCTTCACCATTGAGTCGCTTCTGTACGCTGTCCTTAGCCATCATGTAGTTGACCGTGATGTGTTTACCCACCACACGAGCAAAGTCGAGGAAGGTGAAGTCTTTCATCCAGTCGTAGTTGTTGACCATTTCAGCCTTGTTGGGCGCCGTGCCATCAAAGTCGAGAAACTTGCTTGCCTGCTTCTTGATACACTCTTGGTTGTGATAGAGCGTCTCTGAATCGAGCAGGTTGCGCTCCTGGCTCTTACCAGAAGGGTCGCCAATCATACCCGTTGCACCGCCAACGAGGAGGTAGGGCTTGTGCCCGCAACGCTGTAAGTGGCGCAGCATCATGATGCCACAGAGGTGACCGATGTGCAAGGAGTCGGCTGTAGGGTCGGTTCCGAGGTAGGCTGACACGAGATTCTTCTGAAGATATTCTTCTGTTCCAGGCATGATCTGCGCCAACATACCACGCCATTTCAGCTCTTCAACAAAGTTTTTCATTGTTCAAATTTGTTTTTTGTCCCTGTTGTTAGTATGGGATGATTGATTATTGAGTATGTTAAAATATTCGGGTGGGATAGCAGTCAAGGTACAGGATCGTATCCTGAGCCTCCCCATGGGTTACATCTGAGGATGCGCCAGATGGCGAGAGCCAATCCTTTGATGGGTCCGTGCTTGAGCAAAGCTTGTCGGGCATACTCAGAACAGGTAGGGGTGAATCGGCAAGAGGCTGGCGTGTAGGGGGTGATACACTTCTGATAGAACAGAATGGGTAGCACTAGTAGCCAGGTGATGGCACGTGAGATGAGATGTAATCCTCTTTTAAGGATGTTCATGGGGCTTTCTGCTTATCGTATATGCTGGGGGCGTGGGGTGTGAGAGATAAGGTGTTCTTATGAAGACGAGCCCACTACTCCTTGGGAGAGAGGCGCTCAGCAAGGCGCGTGAGCAAGAGATGGGTGCGCTCCATCACGGTGTCGGTAGGAGCAAGATCGTCCGAAATCCAGATAAAAGCCAAGTCGATATGCTGCTCCGGTGGTAGATTGGTGAGGAGCAACTGCTTCTGTAGACGATAGGCTTCCCTGATTTGGCGCTTCACCCGGTTGCGTTTCACGGCTCGCTTGAAATGCTTCTTGGGAACGCTGATGAGCACCTGTGCGTGTGGCTGAGGTGCTTCGGGCTGTTGGTATAGGCGATACACCACTCTGATGGGGTAGGCAGTCATAGCCTTACTACCCCCCTTGGTAAAGAGCGCATCTATCTGTTTCTTGCTACAGATGTGCTCCACCTTCTTGAAAGTGTGTGTATGGAGCGTCATGTATTAGCCTTCAGACTGGTCTTGAAGAAACTTGCGTAGCGCACTGGTCATTGAAGGATATTCCTTGGTAGGTGCTTCGAGATCAAGACGAAGCCCCTGAGCACTCACCTCCTTGGCTGTGGCAGGACCAAATGCAGCAATCTTTACATCGCCCTGCTTAAAGTTAGGCATGCTGTTCATGAACGATTTGACACCCGTAGGACTGAAGAATAGCAACATATCATAGTCGAATGCTTCTACCTCCTCGGGTGTAAGTTCATTGTTTACCGTACGATACATCACACACTCCTTATGCTTCAGGCCTTTCTCCTCAAGCATCTTGGTTACGCTATCGTTGTGTACCGAACTTTGTGGAACGAGGTATTTCTCGGTCTTATGCTTAACCATAGTAGGCAGCAAGTCGGCTATCTTACCGGTGTTGCCAAAGAACACCTTGCGTTTGCGGTATTGTACGTATTTCTGAATGTAAAGGGCAATGGTCTCAATGACGCAGAAATACTTCATATCCTCGGGGATGGTGATACGCATCTCCTTAGCTAGCTTGAAGTAATTGTCCACCGCATGGCGTGAAGTAAATACTACGGCCGAATAGTTGAGCGGATTGATTTTTTGCTGACGGAATTCCTTTGCAGATAGGCCTTCGACCTTAAAGAAGGGTCTGAACACCAGTTCTACACCGAAATCTTTGGCAATA
>CAVHUZ010000033.1:0-20458 GCA_963639545.1 Bacteroidaceae bacterium | reverse complement strand
TATCAAAGTAAGGGGATTTATCGCTAGTTGGTTTTGGCTGTGATATTAAAATCTTCTTAATCATCGCTGTCCTAATAATTTACTTTCAAATAATTTCCGATTAGTTCTAAAACACCCCACAATGTCAGCGCAGGCATCAATTCTAACGTGCAAAAGTACAAAATAATCTGCATACTGATGCTCGTTTTGGTGAAAAAGATGACAAAGCACTTGTAGAATGCCAGTATCTTGGTTAATATGAGAACTCCTCCTGCGCAGAGCAACCCTGTGGCAAGGGGAAGGTTGAAATAGACAATCAGTAAGACGATAGGAAAGAGCAGCACCCCCTCTGAGGCGGTAAGGAAGAGCCACGTCTTGTTCCATCTTTCGTTTTGTTTTCTGGTAAAAAACACCCAATTCACAATCTTATAAAGCAAGTATTTCACCACAAAATAAGCTGCGGTGATGCCTGTGAAGATACCAATGGTGGCTAGGATGTTGTCAGAGATAAAGTGGTCACCTACGTTCCACAATGAATAGACATAGTAGAGCATTCCCAAGAGCAGTGCGGTCTGCGCCACAAGGAAGATTTGCAGACGTATCTCAAGGCTGGTCTCGGTCATCTCTGCCACGCTGCGTGGCGTGTAGAAGAAGTGCTTGATCTGTCTAAAGATGAAGCCCTTGGTGAACGAGAAGGAGAGAATGGCTACAACGAAGCAACCCAAGAGCAGTGCAGTGATGGTGTTGTCGTTGCGCATGAGATAAGGGATGGGGTCACCCATGATACCATTTTGGGGTAGACCTTTCTCGGGATGGAAGTACTTGTTGGTGGGAAAATACTCCTTGTCCATAAACTTCGGCTTGCTAAACACATCGTGCTTAGTGGGCTTGAAGCCGAAGCAGCTGAGCGTGTCGGGGCGCTGATTGTATGTGATCAGCCCTGGCTTGAAGTTGGCTTGTATAGCGGAGTCTTTCTGCTCTTCAGTGGCCGATGCCTTCAGACTATTGATAACACGCAAAGGTGTCATCCCTAACGTATTGCGGGTGACACCGTCGCTGGTGGTTGAAAAGTTGGACCCAGGCGCGTGGTAAGTCTGAATGTTTACTAAAGAATCGGTTTCGAGCATGCTACTGCTTACAGTCCAAATGCTGTTTTGATATCTTCTACACGGTCAAGCTTCTCCCATGTGAAGAGCTCAACGTCGATTTTCTTGGTTTCGTGATAGTGGCTTGTGAACACTTTGGTCTTCACCTCGTTGGTGCGACCCATGTGACCGTAAGCCGCTGTCTCTAGATACATAGGCTGGCGGAGCTTGAGGGTCTTCTCGATAGCGGCGGGACGAAGGTCGAAGAGCTGCTTGATCTTATTCGCAATCTCGCCATCGGTCATGTTTACATGACTTCTGCCATAGGTATTAACGTATACGCTGACAGGTTCAGCTACGCCGATAGCGTAGGCAAGCTGTACGAGAACCTCATCTGTAACGCCTGCTGCAACAAGGTTTTTGGCGATATATCGTGAGGCGTAAGCTGCAGAGCGGTCCACCTTGCTTGGGTCTTTGCCTGAGAAAGCGCCACCTCCGTGAGCACCTTTTCCGCCATAGGTGTCTACGATAATCTTACGTCCAGTAAGACCTGTGTCACCGTGAGGACCACCGATAACAAACTTACCAGTGGGGTTAACCAAGTAATTGATCTTGTCATTGAATAGGTTTAGCACCTTCTCCGAGTGGATTTGGGCTTTCACACGAGGTATCAGAATGTTGATTACATCGTTCTTAATCTGTGCCAACATCGCCTCGTCATCATCCATAAACTCATCGTGCTGTGTAGACACCACGATGGTATCAATGCGCTGTGGAATGTTGTCGTCGCTGTATTCCACGGTCACCTGGCTCTTAGAGTCGGGACGAAGGTAGGTCATCAGCTTACCTTCCTTGCGGATGTCAGCGAGTGTGCGCATGATGAGATGGGCTAGGTCTAGCGTCACGGGCATATAGTTGTCGGTCTCGTTGCAAGCATATCCGAACATCATACCTTGGTCACCGGCACCTTGTTCCTCCTCTTTCTCTCGGCTCACACCGCGGTCAATGTCTGTACTTTGTTCGTGGATGGCGGTCAATATACCACAACTATTGCTGTCAAACTGATATTCGGCTTTGGTATAACCAATCTTTTCGATGGTGTCACGAGTTACTTTCTGTAAGTCGATATACACCTCCGACTTCACTTCGCCCATGATTACGACCTGTCCTGTGGTGTTGAATGTCTCGATGGCACAGTGAGCCGTGGGGTCGTAAGCAAGAAACTGATCTAGTAAAGCGTCACTAATTTGGTCGGCTACCTTGTCTGGATGACCCTCAGAAACCGACTCTGATGAGAATAAATATGGCATATTATGAATCTATAAATCTTTTGTGGGTGCAAAGGTACGGCTATTTTGAGGGTCAGCAAAATATTTTGTAATCTTTCGCTGCTAAACATTTGTATTTTAGAAAGGTTTAAGTCTTTAGCGTTGAAAGATTGCAAGAAGGGGTGGGAGATAAGCCGTGCGCTTTACGCCTCTTTCATGCAGCTGTCTACAAAGGAGAAGGGAAGAAGGTCTTTGACGCTCTGCACCTCATAGATGCCGTCTGTGCCATAGAGCAAGATGCGCACGGGCTGCTGGTATCGGTCCTCAATCTCCAGTATCACTTGGCGGCAAGCGCCACATGGAGAGATAGGGCGCGAGGTGAGGCCGTGGTCGTTGCGTGCGGCAATGGCAAGCGTAAGGATGGGCTGTTCGGGTGCGTTGGCTTGTGCGGCAAATATTGCGGTGCGCTCAGCACAGAGCCCCGAGGGGAAAGCGGCATTCTCCTGGTTGGCGCCAATGAAGATACGACCATCTGCCAAGCGCAAGGCAGCACCTACATAAAAGTGGGAGTAGTTGGCATAAGAGTTCTGAGTGGCAGCGATAGCCTTATCTACCAATGTGCTATCTTCTGCAGAAAGCTCTTCCTTCGTGTAGCAACGAACGTGTATTGTGATATCAAATTCTTTCATTATACATCGGTTTTAGGTTTCTAGGGAGGTGGCGATATAACTCTTCGAATAATAGGAATAGCCTCGAAAGAGATGCTGCGAACCTACCGAAGGCCATCTCCTATATGTTGCAAAAATAACCTATTCTTGCGTGATATGCAATTTTTATCTTCCTAAAGTGAGTGTGTGGTAGAAAAAAACGGGATTGGAATGAGGATGGTTTCACATATTTTAGTAAATTTGCAACGTTAATGTAACAATTATTACATTCTTTTATTTAACTTATGAGTACAAGTAACTATCTAATTATCTTCATGAAAGTACTGGGCTCACTGGCCCTATTGATTTATGGTATGAAGGTAATGAGCGAGGCTTTGCAGAAGATGGCAGGCTCACAACTGCGTCATATCCTAGGCGCAATGACCACGAATCGTTTTACAGGAATGCTTACGGGCACGTTTATCACATGCGCAGTGCAGTCGTCATCGGCCACTACGGTGATGACGGTCAGCTTTGTCAATGCAGGACTGTTGACCTTGGCGCAAGCCATCTCAGTGATTATGGGTGCCAACATCGGAACCACTCTCACGGCATGGATCATGTCTTTGGGATTCAATGTGGACCTTACATTGGTGGTTTTCCCTGCTTTCTTCATTGGAATCATCTTGATTTACTCACGTCGTCGGCGCTATGTCGGCGACTTTCTGTTTGGTATCGCCTTCTTGTTCTTCTCGTTGGTGCTACTCAGTGCGGCTGGTAAAGACCTTGATTTGGAACATAATCCGGACGCCATCAACTTCTTCTCATCGTTTGACGTACATAGTCACCTCAATATCGTTGTGTTTGTGCTCATCGGTACGTTTATCACCTGTATCGTGCAGAGCTCCGCAGCGGTGATGGCCATCACCATCTTGCTCTGTTCTACGGGCGTGCTACCCATCTATCTCGGCATTGCGCTGGTGCTAGGTGAGAACATCGGAACCACAGCCACGGCCAACATCGCAGCTCTCGGAGCCAATACGCAAGCTCGCCGAGCAGCTATGGCACACCTGTTCTTCAATGTCTTTGGTGTGTTATGGGTGCTTTGCTTGTTCTATCCGTTTGTGGATGCAGTGTGCGGGTTAGTGGGCTATGACCCATCGGACGCTAGCGTGTCTGCAACACAGAAGGCGCAGATTCTGCCTATCGTACTGGCGGCATTCCATACGTGCTTCAACGTTACCAATACCTTTGTTCTGATATGGTTTATACCGCAGATGGAAAAGGCGGTTTGCATGGTAATCAAGCCTAAGAAGAATGTGGATGAGGACGACTTCCGTCTCCGTTTCATTCAGAGCGGTATCATGAAGACTCCCGAGCTCTCTGTGCTTGAGGCTTCAAAGGAGATCCACTCGTTTGCACAGCGTATCCATCGTATGTTCGGAATGACGCGTGAGCTACTCAGTGAGAAGAACAATGACGCCTTTGTGAAGCTCTTCTCTCGTATCGAGAAGTATGAAAGCATCTCTGATAACATGGAGATTGAGATAGCAAAATACCTTGACGAGGTGAGCGACGCACACCTTAGCGACGAAACCAAGGACAAGGTACGCGCCATGCTGCGTGAGATCTCTGAGCTGGAGAGTATTGGCGATGCATGTTACAACATAGCACGCACCATCAATCGCAAGCATACGGGCAAGGAAGAGTTTAGCGATGATCAGTATGATCACATCCATCAGATGTTTGAGCTCACCGATGATGCGCTCTCGCAGATGACCTTGACGCTGGTAGAACACAAGACCGACGTGGATGTCAACCGCTCTTTCAACATCGAAAACGAGATCAACAACTATCGCAATCAGCTTAAAGGACAGAACATTAACGACGTCAACGAGCACAAATACACCTACGCCATCGGTACCATGTATATGGATATCATCAACGAATGTGAAAAGCTTGGCGACTATGTGGTCAATGTCGTTGAGGCTCGCATGGGCGTGCGACAAGCTGGAGTCTAACCTCTTAACAGATTCTACGACAAAGAGCGCTACCCATTGCCGCGTTGAGCGCATAGCCAAAGCGCACCTATCATCTTGCGGCAGCATCGGTCTCACATCCTAAAGGAGGCCGAATGACATGGTGAAAGCGGCTCTTTGAGAATGGAAAATAAATTATTTTTGGACGAAAATCAATTTATTTCTTTCTGAAAAACAAATTGATTTCATACTTAAAAGCTTCTCTGATGAATCATAACCGAGATGGTTTGATCCTTCGGAGAAGCTTCTTTTGTAAGGAGATAAGAGTGGGGGCAATGCGTTGAATAGCCCTCGATGCACCCTGATAGAAAGTCTTTTTTTGAACAAATCGTTTTGCTTTGCACAGCGTTCTTTGTACCTTTGCAAGCAACTAATCATTCCGTTTATGGACGAACATAAAACGGCGGACTACCTACAAAGGCATGGCGTACGTCCCACGGCCAACCGCATCGTGATCGTCAAAGCACTTGCTGCCGCACACAAACCGCTGTCTATGAAGGATCTGGAAAGGCAGATACTGAGCATAGACAAGTCGAACATCTCACGAACATTGAGCTTGTTCCGTGCGCAAGACGTGGTACACACCATCGAGGATGGTGATGGCGTACAGAAGTATGAGCTCTGCATGAGTCACGGCGGGGAGGGTGATGATGACGAACACACCCATTTCTTCTGCGAGCAGTGTCACAAGCTCATCTGCTTATATGACATGCCTACCCCCGAGGTGACGCTTGCGGGCGGCTTCCGTGTGCACGCCGTCAATGTGCTGGTTAAGGGGTTATGCCCCGAGTGTGCGCGTAAGGTCAGATAAAGTAGCCATTGTAGACGGCATCCACCTTGTCGATTTCCTTCCTGCTAGTCGTTGTGATTCCTGCTTGGAGAAGCATCTGCTGAGCTACAGGACTGATATTGTCAGCAAAGACCTCGCTCACATCATTGTCAATGCATATCTGTGCCTCGTTGCGATCAATCTGCCGAATGGCAATCTTGGCATGCAGCAGTGTCTCGGGCGACTCTTCAGCAAGGCGTTTCAGCTCTCGCATGCCCTCTTGATGATATTCGCCTACCTGTCCTTCGTGTAATACTACCAACGAAGCACCCTCTCCATATAGTCTGTCGATTAATTGTTCCATCATAATTGTAAGGTTTTTAGTTATTCGGTACACCTTATATATAATATAAAGGCTCTGCTGCAAACTTACGCAAAAAATCCGAACTCTGCACGTTTCGTAACCAATTCTTAATAAAAAGATTTCAATCAATGGTTTGGCTCTCGCTCATCGCTATCCTTGTGGTGCTTGTCTGGGGTGGCACTTTTGTCAATTCGAAGGTGCTGCTGCTTCATGGGATGACCCCCGAAGAGATTTTCACGATACGCTTCCTGTTGGCTTACATCTGTACGTGGTGCATCAGCAAACGTCGATTGTGGTGCGCCTCGTGGCGTGACGAACTGCTCTTGCTCCTTGCTGGGGTGACTGGTGGGTCGCTTTACTTCCTTAGTGAGAATATCGCCGTGGGTATCAGTCTGACCACCAACGTCTCGTTTATCGTCTGCACCACCCCCTTGCTCACGGCATTACTAGGTATTATGACCTCCCGCTCCATTCATGCATCGCGCTCGCTGATTATCGGTTCGGTGATAGCCTTGGCAGGAACGGCCACCATCATCTTTAACGGGCAAGTGACGTTCAAGCTCAATCCGCTGGGAGATATGCTCGCTTGGGTGGCGTCACTGTGTTGGGCGGTGTATAGTTTGCTTATTCGGAAAGTGTCAGGGCGGTATGATGCGGTGCTGATCACACGCAAGGTGTTCGGCTACGGACTGCTTACCATCCTGCCCGTCTACCTCATCCGTCCTTGGCAGAGCGGTTGGGACGTGATCAGTCAACCCGTGGTGTGGGGCAATCTGCTTTATCTTGGTGTGGTGGCAAGCTTCATCTGCTTTGTGGTGTGGAGCTGGGTGCTGGTCAAGATGGGTACCATCAAAGCTAGCAACTTTATCTACCTCAATCCCATCAGTACGGTGGTGATCAGCGCCATCGTGCTGCAAGAACCTTATACGTGGCTCTCTGCGGTGGGATCGGCGCTCGTCTTGGTGGGTGTGTATGTGGCCAATCGCAACGTGAACGAGCTTGCCGATTGAGATTTTGGGCTTGTTTCCATTGCCGTAATGACTATGCGCAATGTGCAAAGCTGTTGTCGATTGCACGCTTAGAATTGACGAATTTGCCTTAATCGCTTTGCTTTGTGGTTGTTTCTTCGTAACTTTGCAAATCAAACGTCTATCTATTTTACATGAAAAAATTATTTATCGAGACATACGGATGCCAAATGAACGTGGCTGACTCAGAGGTCGTTGCGTCTATAATGCAGATGGCTGGGTATGAAACAACAACCGATGAAGCCGATGCCGACGCCGTATTTCTCAATACTTGTAGCGTTCGCGAGAATGCCGAAAACAAGATATATAACCGCTTGGACACCCTTTATGCATCGCGTCGCCCGTCACATCACACGGACGAAGACAAGCCCAAACCGCTCATCCTGGGCGTATTGGGATGTATGGCAGAGCGTGTTCGGGAGGATCTGATAAAGAATCACCATGCCAATCTGGTATGTGGGCCAGATAGCTATCTGCGTCTGCCTGAGCTGATAGGACAAGCCGAGCTAGGACTTGAAGCCATTGACGTACAGCTATCCACCACCGAAACCTATCGTGACGTGATGCCCCAGCGCATCGGCGGCAATCGTGTGTCGGGCTTTGTGAGCATCATGCGTGGCTGTAACAACTTCTGCCACTATTGCATCGTGCCTTACACCCGTGGTCGTGAGCGCTCACGCGATGTGGAAAGCATCCTCTCTGAGGTGCGCGACTTGCAGGAGAAAGGCTTTAAGGAGGTTACCCTCTTGGGTCAAAATGTCAACTCGTATGGCTTGTTGCCCAATGGTGCACGCCCTGAGAATGGCACATCCTTTGCCCAGTTGCTCCGTCTTGTAGCCCAAGCGGTGCCCAACATGCGTGTACGATTTACCACAAGCAATCCCGAGGATATGACTGAGGATATCCTTCATGCCATTGCGGATGAGCCAAACCTCTGCAATCATATCCACTTCCCAGCCCAAAGCGGTAGCAATAGCACCTTGAAGCTGATGAATCGCAAGTACACCCGTGAGGATTACTTGCAGAAGATAGATGCCATCCGACGCATCATCCCCGACTGTGGCATCACTACCGATATCTTTGTGGGCTATCACAATGAGAGCGAAGACGACTACCGACAGACCCTTTCGTTGATGGAAGAGGTACAGTTTGACTCTGCTTTCATGTTCAAGTACTCTGAACGCCCTGGCACTTATGCAGCAAAGCATCTGCCCGACAATGTTTCTGAGGAAGAGAAGATAGCTCGTCTGAACGACTTGATCCACCTTCAGACCACCATCTCGGCACGTCGCAACCAGCTGGACGAGGGCAAAGAGTTTGAGATCTTGATCGAACGATTTGCCAAGCGCGACCGCAATCAGCTCATGGGACGTACCCCACAAAACAAAGCCGTGATCATTCCGAAAGGCAATCATCACATCGGGCAGACCGTAAAGGTACGCATCACCCGCTCAACATCAGCCACCCTTTTTGGCGAATGTGTTGAATAACGCACCCCACTCAACCCTTATAGCACTCCATTTTCAACCCAAACGATGAAAGAATTCAGACAAGTATTGCTCCGTTTTGTGCCTCCCTATAAGATGTATCTTATGTGGGCGGTGTTCTTTAACATTCTCTCGGCAATACTCAACGTGTTTTCCTTTGCCACCCTCATTCCCTTACTGCAGATCCTTTTTAAGGTAGACAATGGTTCGGGAGCCACCCATCTCATGGCGTGGGGCGAAGGTTCGCTAAAGGATGTACTATCCAACAACCTTGATTATTACACCCAGATCTATATCACAGAGTGGGGACCCACCACCGTCTTGCTCGTTATAGGCATCTTCTTGGCCTTCATGACGTTCCTCAAGACGGCGGCCTACTTCCTCTCTTCGGCCGCCATCATGCCCATCCGCACCGGTGTGGTACGCGATATCCGCAACCAGCTCTATCGCAAAATCACTTCCCTCTCGCTCGGTTTCTTCAGTGAGGAGCGCAAGGGAGATATCATTGCGCGTATGAGTGGTGACGTACAAGAGATCGATAGCAGCATCATGTCATCGCTTGATATGCTGTTCAAGAACCCCATCTTGATTCTGATCTACTTCAGCACACTGGTGTTTATCAGTTGGCAGCTCACCCTTTTCACCCTGCTCTTTGTCCCTCTGTTCGCTTGGTTCATGGGATATGTAGGTAGAAAGCTTAAGCAAAACTCTATCAAGGCGCAGACCCTGTGGAGCGATACGATGAGCCAAGTGGAGGAAACGCTCGGCGGTCTGCGTATCATCAAGGCTTTCTGCGCTGAAGAAAGGATGAACGAGCGCTTTGATAAGGTCAACTCTGCCTATCGTGACGACATCCTCCGGGTCAACGTCCGACAACAGATGGCCCACCCGATGAGCGAATTCTTAGGTACCGTTATGATCGTAGTGGTGCTATGGTTTGGCGGCACATTGGTGCTCGCAGAGAACCCCGTAATCAGCGGTCCCACCTTTATCTATTATCTGGTGATTCTGTATAGCATCATCAATCCGCTAAAAGAGTTTTCTAGAGCAAGCTATAACATCCCCAAAGGCCTAGCATCTATGGAGCGTGTGGACAAGATATTGAAGGCCGAAATAGAAATAAAAGACCCTGCCAAACCGCTACATAAGGAGACCCTCGAACACGAGATCGAGTTCCGCCATGTAAGCTTTGCCTATACCGATCAGGACGATAACCGTAAGCATCCCGACCGTCATTATGTGCTGAAGGATATCAATCTGGTCATTCCTAAGGGCAAGACGGTGGCGCTCGTGGGACAAAGCGGTAGCGGAAAGTCGACCTTGCTGGATCTCATCCCACGTTATTATGACGTTCAGGAAGGCGAAGTGCTCATCGATGGCATCAACGTTAAGGATCTCGGTGTACACGATTTGCGCCAACTTATCGGCAATGTCAACCAGGAAGCGATTCTCTTCAACGACTCGTTCCGCAACAATATATCCTTTGGTAACGAAGCGGCAACCGACGAAGAGATTATCCATGCCGCAAAGATAGCTAACGCGCACGACTTCATTATGGAAAGTGAGCAAGGCTATGAGACGCGCGTCGGTGATCGTGGCGGTCGTCTTTCGGGTGGTCAGCGACAACGTGTGTCCATCGCCCGCGCCATATTCAAGAATCCGCCCATCCTTATCTTGGACGAAGCTACCTCAGCCCTTGACACCGAAAGCGAGCGCATGGTGCAGGAGGCCTTGGAGAGATTGATGAAGACGCGTACCACCATTGCAGTGGCTCACCGCCTCTCCACGATCAAGAACGCTGACGAGATATGTGTGCTTCATGAGGGTCGCATCGTCGAACGAGGTACACATGAGCAACTCATGAAGCAAGAGGGCTACTATAAGAAACTGCATGATATGCAGGAAATCTAATCTTTAGATGAGGCCACGGCTTCACCGTCTTAACGCAAGATATGAAGAGCAGAAACATATTACAATCCACCTTCGGGCCAACAATAGCTGTCGTGATCAATCTATTGTTGGCTTATGTCGTGTATTTCTTGGCTCGAGTAGGATTTATCTTAGAGAATCTCAGCCTCTTCTCGGATAGCCTTTCATGGCAGAATCTGTCCACCTTGTTTCGTGGCGGACTCCTCTTTGACACCTCAGCCATCTTCTATACCAATATGGTATGGATCGTTTTGATGCTTTTCCCCCTATGGCTCAAGGAGCGGAAGGGTTATCATCAGCTATGCCGATGGCTCTTCACGATAGTCAATGGTTTGGCTTTTGCCATCAATATGATGGATGCGGTCTACTATCCGTTTACCCTTCGTCGCACCACCACAAGCGTTTTCCGCGAGTTTGACAATGAGAACAACCTCACGGGCATCTTCTTTCAGGCTGCCCTTAGCCATTGGTATCTGGTAGTGGCGGGCGTTCTTGTCTTCATCGGGCTCTATTTTCTCTACGTCAGTCCTACACTTTCACATCGCAGTTATGCCTCCCTCAAGAGTCGTTTGCGTTACACCGCCGTGCTCTTCGTGTCGTTGGCATGCTTCGCTGTGATCAGTGTTGCCGCTTGCCGAGGCGGGTTGCAGTCGGGTGTGAGACCCATTACGGTGAGCAATGCCGAACAGTATGTACAGCAACCCAAGGATTGCGCCATCGTGCTCAACACGCCCTTTGCCCTTCTTCGCACCATAGGTAAGAACGTGTTCACCGATCCCCACTATTATCCCGATATCCAATCGGCGGCTCAGATCTTCTCTCCCATCCATCAGCCGGTGGGCACCAAGGTCAACAAGAAGAACATTGTGGTGATCATTGTCGAAAGTTTTGGGCGCGAATACATCGGTGCTTTCAACAAGACCTTGGAGGGAGGACGATACAAAGGATACACTCCTAACGTGGATAAGCTCATCGCCAAGAGCTGCGTGTTCACCTATTCGTATGCCAATGGGCATAAGAGCATCGACGGAATGCCTAGCGTGCTCTGCTCAATCCCGATGTTTGTGGAGCCTTTCATTCTCACGCCATCGTCCATGAATACCTATGTGGGATTGCCCGGACTGCTCGATAAGTGGGGCTACGAGACTGCTTTCTTCCACGGAGCCAACCGCGGCTCGATGGGATTCTTGGCGTTTGCCAATAAGATAGGTTTCCAGCACTATTATGGTAGACAAGATTATGCTGCCGATAAGCGCTTTGGTGGCGATGCCGACTTTGACGGTAACTGGGGCATTTGGGACGAACCCATGATGCAATACTATTGCGCCAAGATGAGCGAGATGCACCAACCATTCATGACAGGCATCTTTACCGTGTCTAGCCATCACCCCTTCGTGGTGCCCGATCAGTATAAGCAGACTTTCCCCGAGGAAGGTTTGCCCATCCATAAGTGTATCCGTTACACGGATCAAGCTATCGGACGATTCTTTGCTACGGCCGAGAAGCAACCTTGGTTCAAGAACACCATCTTTGTCTTAACGTCTGATCACACCAACCAGTCGGACCATCCCGAGTATCAAACCAGCATCGGAACCTTCTCTGCACCACTTATTATATATGATCCTTCGGGCGAAATCAAACCCGGAATGCGCGATGCCGTGGCGCAGCAGATTGACATCATGCCCACCATCTTGGGCTTGATAGGATATGACAAGCCTTATTTCGGTTTCGGCTGCGATCTGTTCCACACACCCGCAGAGCAAACCTATGCCCTCAGTTACCTTGATGGTACATATCAATATGTCAAGAATGGCTACGTGCTGCAGTTTGATGGCACTCGCACCAAGGGTTTCTATGCCCTTAAGGATAGCTTGATGAGACACAATCTGCTAGGCCAGCGTAAGGAGCAAGCGCCTATGGAGCGTGAACTGAAGGCCATTATCCAACAATATATGTATCGTATGGTCAACGACGAGCTCGTTGTCAGCCCAACATCATCTAACCCATGAAGAAACGACTTCTACTCTATCCCCTATACATCCTAGCTTATGGCGGGTGGTATCTGCTCTCGCTCCTACCTTTCCGCGTGCTTTATGTGCTTTCCGATGTGCTTTACCTCTTGGCGGCTAAGGTGCTTCGGTATCGTCATCGTGTGATTTGGAACAATCTCACCACGTCCTTTCCCGAAAAGACGGAGGCTGAGCTACGCGACATTGAGCGCCGTTTCTACCATGCTTTTTGCGACTATCTGGTGGAGACCATCAAGCTGATGACCATGCGTCCCGCCCAGCTCCAACGTCGATTGCAGTTTAAGAACACTGACGATATGAACCAGCGACTTGCTTCGGGACAGTCAGTGGCAGTCTATCTTGGGCATATCTTCAATTGGGAATGGATTACCTCATTGCCTTATTGGGTTCCCGAGGGAGTGCAGTGTTGCGAACTTTACCATCCTTTAGAGAACGAATACTTTGATCGTCTGTTCAAGTTTGTCCGTGAACGGCAGCACGCTCTCTGCATCCCCATGCAGGAATCGCTTCGCAAGATCCTTGAGTTCAAGCGCAACAATCGTTCTATCGTGGTGGGATACATCTCTGATCAGGTGCCCATGTGGAACAATATTCATCACTGGATCGACTTCTTCAATCACGATACGCCTGTGCTGACCGGTGCAGAGCGCATCGTCCGACATACCGACCAGGCTTGCTACTATGGTGATGTGCGCCGTGTCAAGCGTGGTTACTATGAGGTGGTACTCAAACCCATCTCCGCTCACCCAGCGAAGGAGCCTGAGTTTGCCATTACGGATGCTTATTTCAAGATGTTAGAGGAGAATATCCGTCGTCAACCCGAGCTTTGGTTGTGGAGTCACAACCGCTGGAAACGCACCCGTGAGGAGTTTGATCGTGACTGGGAAGTGAAGGGTGACAAGGTCGTCAGACGTCATCATCAGCAATCTTAACAACGCTACGATATGAAGATAACGGCAGTAGTGGTTACTTATAATCGCTTCGAGTTGCTCCAAAAGAGCATCGCTCGCTTGCGTCAACAACCCGATCTCAGTGAGATTATCGTGGTCAACAATGGTTCGACCGATGGTACCGCACCTTGGCTCGACCTGCAATCTGGCCTCCACGTGATTCATCAAGACAACGTGGGGGGTAGTGGAGGTTTCTATACGGGTATCCAAGCCGCTTATGAAGGAGGCGCATCATGGATCTGGTGTATGGATGACGATGTGTTTCCGCAAACGGATTGCCTTGCAAAGTTGCTCCAAGTGGTGCGCCAAAATGCTTCTGCGGATAAACCATTGGGTATCCTCAGTCCTCGCCGAATGATGGCTGGACGTGTTTTTACGCATGAGTTTTGCCAGTACAACTTCACAGGAGCCTTTGCCAGCATGCACGGAAAGAAACTCCGTGGCAACGAGACCGAACCCACACCTATCGTGGGATGCGACTTTGAAGGCCCATTTATCTCTCGTGAGGTGGTAGAGAAGATAGGTCTGCCCAATAAAGATCTCTTCATCTTCTGTGACGATACAGATTATTGTCTGCGTGCTCATCAAGCCGGATTTGGCCTGATGTATGTGCCCGAAGCATTGATGGATAAGCATCAGTTCTTCAATAACGACACCTGGACTACCCGCAATCAGAAGAAGAAATGGAAGCGATTCTACCAGATTCGCAATGAAGCTTACCTCAATCACCATTACGGACAGACCTGGGGCGTGCGCTATCTGCGTAGCTGGATAGGCGTGATAGGATACGTTCTGCCCGCCGTGCTGAGTATGCCGTTTACCAAAGCGTGGCGCTGGAAAGACCTTTCGATGCTTTGGGAAGCCTATTATGATGGCATAGCCGAACGCTTAGGCAAACGCACCAAACCATTCTAACAACCTCGTAATAACCCATATGGAGATGAATCAACCCCATTTAGTGAAGGTCGTGATACCCATCTATCGTGCTCAGTTGCGTCCTTTTGAGCAAGCCGCCTTACGTAACAACCTTGAAAAGCTACGTGGTCTGCCCGTCGTATTTGTCAAACCATCCAACGTCGACCTTTCTCCCGTCTCTACCCTTTACCCCGATGTGGAGGTGTTGAGCGTCAGCGACTGTTGGTTAGGTACGCGCCGTGGTATCCAGGGGTACAACGAGATGATGCTATCCGAGGCTTTTTATGCATTGTTTGCCGATTACGAGTACATCTTTATTTGCCATATTGACGCATGGCTCTTTAGTAATGAGGTGGAAGAATGGTGTCGCCGAGGTTATGATTTGGTAGCAGCTCCTTGGCCCACACGTCCTCGTTACACTCGCTTCCCGCTGAAGCAGTATCTCAAGCTCAAACTTCTTCTCAAGCCACACCACCGCATTCTCCATTGTCAGATGTTCGGCCGGATAGGCAATGGCGGACTTTGCTTGCGCCGCGTGCAAGTGTTCAGAGAGGCTTGCGTGAAGTTTCACAATGACATCGCCTATTATAACAACCACCAGGATGACCTCCATAACGAAGACCTCTTTTGGGCGTTAGTCCCCAATCTGCATGTTCCTACGGTGGAAGAAGCCCTTCAGTTCTCGTTCGATCTGAAGCCCTCGCTTTGTTATACCCTTAATAACCAAACGCTTCCGATGGCTTGTCATGGATTCAATAAGCCCAACCGAGTGGCCTTTTGGCGTCAGTTTATCCCTTGTATCGAGTAGAATGAATTGCTGCTTATCGGCGAAGAGAAGCCATGCCGATAAGTTTTCAGGTGCGTTTTATAAATTCCACGCACCATTAAATGCTTGTATTATATAAACGGACAGCACAGATAGGCTTTTCGATAGACGCCAAACGCTTTATAGATCCACTTTGCTTGGTGTTTGGAATGGAACATACGATAGAACCATTGGTCTAGTCCAAACTCAGAGTGATAGTTGAGCAGCCTGTCAATTTCGGCATAATGCTCCGTAGCAATGTGGTTGCGGTGTGCATTGCGGTAGATGATTAGCAATCCCAATAGCAACGCCCGTCGGTACAATCTCTCATGATCATTGCGGATGAAGAAGTCGCGCACGATGGTTGCAGCACGTGCTTCAGACAGGATAGCCTTTAGGTCGATGTGATGCGTGTACGATGATTGATTGTCCAAACGATAGCAGTAAGCCTCCTCATCCACCCAAGTGCGTGTGCCCACCATGAGCAGAAGCGGAAAGACAGAGAAGTCCTCGGCAAAGTTGATTCCCTCTATAAAGCGGATGTCGTTGTTGTCAAACAAACTCTTTCTAATCAGTTTGCCCCAGATAAAGCCGTTTCCTTTATGACAGATAGCCCTTCTGACCCGCTTCGTCTTGCTGCAATGTTGTGCCTTAATCACCTTTTCGTGCTTTCCTCCCACGTGTCGATAGGCACTCTCCACAATGTCGGCTTGTGTCTCTAAGGCCTTCTGCACCATGACGGCAATTGCTTTTGGAGGCAGATAGTCGTCGCTATCTACAAAGCAGACGTACGATCCCTTGGCATAGCTTAGCAGCGTGTGGCGTGCTGCAGCTATGCCTTTGTTCTTTTTATGTGTTATGAGTTGGATATGCCCGTTCCACTCTGGGTGGCGGGCAATGCACGTTTCCAATATCTCACGACTCTTATCTGGAGAACAGTCGTCCACAAAGACAAACTCTAGATTGTCATACGTCTGTGAGAACACACTCTCTGCACACTGTTCTATATATCGTTCCACCCCATAGAAGGGTATCAGAATAGAAACAAGCGGATTCATACTTGAAGAAAAACTGACCTTTAATACTATTGTTAACAATCCTTTATTCTAAGGATTTGGTATATTCTTTAAAGTGCTGCAAAGGTATATCATTCTCTGCTACTATAGAAATATTCGATAGATTATTTCGCTTTTACGTTATCTTTCTTATTCTTTTTGTTGTTATCAGGGCTAAAACTTCCATCTCAGTTGTAGTTCTACGTCAGTCTTTGAAGATCGATTGATCTGCTGCAGACCGCTCGATATGTGGTCACGATCTAGATAGTCGGTCACTCCCACCTTACCTATCAGCATCAGCTCTCTGCTGATGTCCGCTCTTACAAACAAGGCATAACGCACCCCTTTGCCGTAATAGGCAGGGAAGGAGAAGCTATAGAGCAGCCCGCGTTCATAGGTATAGAGGCGTGAGGCGTAGTCGTCGGTGTGAAAGTAGCCAATGAGCGCAGTGGCTTGTAGCCATTGAGGTAGATGAATGGACGCTTGTTGGCTGACCATGAATCCGCGACTATTGCTGAGATAGTGGCTTTCGGCATAGTCGGCCTGTGTCTTGACGCTCCATTGCGGTTGGGTGTAGCTCACCGAGACGCGTGCCCGTTGTGTGGTTTCATCGGTCATACCGCTCTTGTCAGCGTTGTCCTTGGTGCGAGTCTTGAGGCGATAACGGGCTGCGACCTGCCATTGCCGATAGGTGTATAGCGCCGTGACGAAGTTGTCCCAACTATGCGAAGCCAAGTGAGCTTGATACTTAGCCCAAGGAAAGTAGGCATAATCCGTGTAAGCCGAAAGCTGCAATCGCGTGTTCACGTTCCAACTGATGCCCGCCAACACACCGCTCTCGTTCTGCACCCGTCCCCCTTCGGCGAAGCTCTCGCTTTGTAACGAGTAGTAGGCTTTGCCGTAGAAGCGCTGTATGAGATTCATCGTTAGGTTGCTTGAAGGTCTGAAGCACAAGGCGTTGAGCGTGGCAATGGATTTACATCCTCCTGTGGCGGTCTCGCCGTTGAAGCTCAGTCGGTGATGGGTGTAGCCGTATGAGGCGCTGATATTCCAGAAGTTGTTGCCTTGTGGGTAATATTCGCGGTAGCGTTGGGAGGTGTTGGGCTGCAGATTCTTGTCGTATCGTGTGAACACACCGGACACACTGGCATGCCATCCGTGGTTGCTCCAGTAGAGATTAGCCCCCGCCATTGTCTGTGCGATGTTGTTCTTCTTGTTCATCTCCGTGGTGGTGCGGTGATAGCCAGTCTTTAGCAAGGTCACGATGGCGCTATTGTCATCGCTTAGAGTGGCATCGGCTTTGCGCCATGAGGCAAACGCAGTGAGGTCGATATGCCGAGATAGCGCGATGGTGGCAGCCGCCCCTTGCAGATAGTTGGCGCTAGATCGGCTAGAGTGGGGGCGAATGGTTGTCGCCGTACGGGTCAGTCCGCTCATTGCCATCGCCTTACCCAGACCAAGGTTGTTATTGATTACCAGTCCTAGCCCCATCTTTACCTTGTATCGTCCCGCTACGAGCGCTTTCAATCGGCCTAGCTTTCTCACTGCCACATAGAAGCTATAGTGGTCATATCCCCATGCGTTGCGATTGCTGAAGAAGGGTTCTCCTGCATCCTGTGCGCCCACTAAGCCCGCTTGCAGATAGTCAGAGTATTGATAGGTGTATCTCAGCGAGTGGCGGTAACGATAGCCTAGATATCCGTTCTCGTCACCCTTGCGTGTATAGAGGGGTACGTTGCCCGATAGAGTGAGTGCGCTTTTGCCCTTGGTAAGCAGATTTTGGAGTGAAGGGAAGTGGGCTTCTTCGTTGTTGTTTAGCGTGGTGAAGTAAGGCAAGAGCATACGCTCGGTGTATCCCATCGACTCGATGAGCATCAGTTCGCCCCATGATCGCAACCCTTGATATTGATAGATGTATGCCAACAGATCCTCTATCTGCGTGTCAGAGAGGAATGGCAACTGCTCCAGATCATCCTTCGTAGCATGGTTGAGGTCTATAGGGTTAGCTGCAAGCTCCTCCAACGCCAGGTAAGTCTCCTCCCATGATATCTCACCCTCATCTTCTTGAGTCATCCATTGCTCTAGATATAGCTGCCAAGCAGGGTGGTTTGGCATGTGAGTAGATGCTGTAACAGAAGGGCTGGAGATGGTGTCAGAGCTTAGGGTGGGTGATGTGGCATGGCTGGAGAGTGCGCCTTGCCATAGGAAGATAACAGTCAGAATGATTATGGAATAGATGTGCATAGCAAGATACAGGTTGTGTTGGTGATTACAAAAATAGTTTAACTTTCCCATAAAAGCAAGTCTAAAATGTAAATTGTGCTAAAAAAGCCCTTTCCTTGGGAATAATTCCGTAATTTTGTCGCCATCAATCGGGTTATGCCACCCCATTGTGGTCAACTCAAAGCATGGAGAAAAGAAGATGAAACTCACCCAGTCCATAATCGCCCCTTATCCTTTAGCAAGCCTATTGGTGTGCTTGCTCTTGCTCTGCAGCCTTTCCGCTACGGCACAAAACACCACCACTCAGCTCAATCCAGAGGATCGTGAGGTGGATATGTCTTCGCCTACGTTTGTGCCTTTGGTACATACCGGTAAGACCTCTTATAACAATGACAGCATACCTTACGTCAAGGTAAATAACATCTACGTCTTTCCGCCACTCGAGTTTCGTAGCGAAGAAGAGAAACAGAAGTTTTATCGTCTGCTTTATAACATCAAGAAGGTGTTGCCTATAGCCAAGGAATGTAACTCGATAGCAATCGAAACCTACGAATATCTGAACACCATCCCTGACAAGAAAGAGCGCAAGGCGCATCTCAAACGTGTGGAGAAAGACATCAAGGCACAGTATGGCCCACGCATGAAGAAGCTTACCTTCTCACAGGGCAAGCTCCTCATCAAGCTCATTGACCGCGAAACCAGTTGCACCTCATATGAGTTGATACAGTCGTTCCTTGGTCCTGTGCGTGCCGGATTCTATCAAGCGTTTGCTTGGGTGTTTGGTGCTTCGCTCAAGAAGCGCTACGATCCCAATGGCGCTGACCGCCTCGTGGAACGTATTGTGCTTCAAGTGGAAGCTGGACAGTTATAGTTTTTAGAGAATAATCTAAAGTTTTTCAATCAAAGAGAATATGCGGTGAGCCACCATACCTGTTGCTACCCATTGGCGGAAGAAACCTAAATAGGTTCTATGTAGGATAATACGTAACGTGGAGATTGGTAGAATAGTCCCGTTCGCGCATCGCTTAGTTTCTCAAATATAGGTGATGTATAAACTCGTTCAAAGGCTTCTTCGATGGAGAGACCTTGTTCCTCAGCAAGTATTTGTACCATCCGAGCCGTGAGATGCTCTTTCAAATACTTGAACTCTTGTTGTGTTACATTAAGTCCTGTCATACCTTTTGTAGCTTTGAGATGGCACTTTCCGTTCCAAAGTAGTATTGGAAAGTAATGCCTTTCATATATTTTAGATTGTTTAGAAACTGTTCGAGGGTAATATCGCCAGCTTCATATTTACCTATTTGGACTCCTACGCGGTCGTTTGCTATCGGACCGTAAACAATGTCAAAGTCATGTACGGGCTTATTGGTCTTGTTGTTTCGGTTTAAGAAAATGAAGTCAGCCTATTGACGGGTATATCCATCAAAGGTAAGAACTCGTAACTCGTCAGATGAAAGTAGCGTCTCATCAAAAAGATACTCATTCATTACAGGTTCTCCACCTTCGGTTAGAGCTTTAAACTCGCCCATGCGCCATGCTTGTTGGCGGTCGGCTGATAGGTAAAAACCACGTCCGAAGTCTTTGTTGGGACGCGATTTCTTTAAGTTAATATGGTCTATATTGATAGTGGAACCATGATATAGATGCATCATAACCAGCCCCCCTTCCTATTGCAAAAGCTCGACATACTTTGTACCATGTCTTCCATTGACTGTGTATGCATCACATCGTAGAAGTCATGCGCTACTTTGATGGCACCAAAACGATTAAGATACTTATACGCTTCTACGTCTGTCATCTTGTAATGACGGGCAAAAGCGGCAATAAGAGCCACAATATACTCTGACATGTCCTTGATATTATACATTGATTTAATGCTTAACTA
>CAVHUZ010000032.1:24328-26722 GCA_963639545.1 Bacteroidaceae bacterium | reverse complement strand
GGTCATGGGTTCGAGCCCCATGCGGATCACTAAGACGTAAAAGATAACAACTTTTGAAAGAGATTCTTACTCATGTAAGAGTCTCTTTTTCAGTTTAATAGCACCTATTCCAGCGCCAGCCCATGGTTTATCGGAAAGGCGCAGAGATTCTCAAAATGTGTTACACTTTGCGTTACACTCACACGTTTTTGCGTTACAGTTTTTCCAAAAAAGTGTAACACAATCCAAGAATCGCTTTGCGCACTAGCTAAAATTGGTAAAAACAGACTTTAAAAACCGATTAAAGGCGGATTTCCTCCATATTTTCTAGATCGAAATAAGCTATCTGATGATTAGCTCTAGCTATCACTTCTGCTTCTTCACGAGTGTTGCACACCATGGTTGCGTCATAGTAATACTGGTTATTTTCTGAGTTAAGCCACCCTCCATAAGCACTAACGGCATCATGGCTTGTTACATACTCGATCACCTTAGCTAGTCCTTCAGTACCAAAACTATTTTGAGTTGCTTCCAACGAGACCGCATATCCCTTGGTCACAGGCTCCAATGTATTGACATTTACCGTAAATCCATCAGGATTATCAGCTGCTATCTGTGTGAGAGCTTTAGTCAGCGTTTCCTTATTAAGCGTTTTGTTGGGGTATTCATGAAGCACCACTTTGTTGGCAGAGCCCCTTACTTTATAGTTAACAAGATAACGTCCATAATAATAAACGTTTTGCATCTCGTTTTGTTCAAACGCCTCAATAGCTTTATCCACCTTTAGTTGGATATTTCTAATCCCTTCATCGGAATTATCATAATATCCACTGCACTCATGCAGTTTGTTATTAAGCGATGCAAAATAGCTCTCTGTAGTAACTCCACGATCATTCTGAACAACCACTGCATCAAAATTATCAGCAGAGATTTCTACATACATTTGGTTATTATCATCATCAGAAGAGCAACTGCTGACATTGATACCTAATACTAAAACAAGCAATAGCGTCATCCAAGACTTGAATCGCTGTGTGCACATCATTTTACTCATAATTATCAATATTTGATTTTTGTTCCAAGAACTTGTTATTTTTATGCCTTGACAAGAGCCTCAGCCAATTGTTGAAGCGCCTCAAGGGTGGCAGACGATACCACCGACTCCACCGTGACCACAGGTTCAATGACGGTCATATTCTTCATTTCTTCTATCTTCTCACGCATCTTCTTGGCAGCAACAGGAGCCCAAGAGCCGTTCTCGATGAATGCCACCTTGCGATTTTGGAAGTTTTTCATCTTGAGATGCAACAAGAAATCCTCCATCACAGGCATCACTCCAGCGTCATACGTTGGCGCAGCGAGAACCATCCGATCATAGCGGAAAGCATCCTCCACAGCCTCAGCCATATCATCACGACGCAAGTCGCTCACGCTAACCTTTACACCGTCATGCTGCTTGAGCATCTCGGCGAGTTTCAGCGCAGCCTCCTCAGTGTTACCATGCAAGGAGCAATAAGCGATAAATACACCCTCCGTCTCGGGCCGGTAAGCACTCCATGTATCATAAAGGGACAGATAAGGGGTCAGATCGCCCTTGAGAATAGGTCCATGTAGCGGACAGATGGTCTTGATCTCCACACCCGATAGCTTCTTCAGAACAGCTTGTACCTGTGCGCCATACTTGCCTACGATGTTGAAATAGTAACGACGCGCCTCGCAAGCCCAGCCATCTGGGTCATCATAATCGAGCGCCCCAAACTTCCCGAAGGCATCTGCTGCAAAGAGAATCTTTTCCGTTTGCTCATATTCCATCATCACTTCAGGCCAATGAACCATCGGTGCAGTAAAGAACTGCAGTGTGTGCTGACCTAGAGAGAGCGTGTCCCCATCTTTCACCACGACAGTTCGCTCGGCAGGTAGCTCCACACCGAAGAAGCGAGTGATAAGCTGTTTGGCTTTAGCCGTGCACACCACTTGTGCTTGCGGAGCCATGTCAAGCAGTCGCTTCACGTTAGCCGCATGATCAGGTTCCATGTGACTCACCACGAGATAGTCGGGTTGGCGGTCGCCCAACGCTTGTTTCAGGTTAGCTAGCCACTGCTGAGTGCATCGCGAATCGATCGTATCAAGCACTGCCACCTTCTCATCTATGATCACATAAGAGTTGTAAGAGATACCATGAGGTATGACATACTGACCCTCGAAGAGGTCTAGCTCCTTATCATCGGCACCTATATACTGGATGCCATCAGCAATACGCATCGTCTTTTCCATTGTTTCAAGAATTTTATTGATTCATTTTATTGACGGCAAATATACATATATTCTTTTAGAATACCTTCATCCTAAGGTCCAAAATCTTAAGACAAAGCCATCAATTGTGACGATAAGTGAAGAATGGGAAAAGTATTATAT
>CAVHUZ010000032.1:0-24318 GCA_963639545.1 Bacteroidaceae bacterium | reverse complement strand
ATTTTCTTAGGTTTTGTTTTGCATCTTCGTTACTTTTATTTATATTTGCAGCACATACCTGACTTAAAAAATATCATTAATGTGAAATCATTTCTTTTATTTCTACTAGCCAGCTTTGCTTCCCTGTCCATGGCTCAAACCCTTCCTACGGAGAAGGTATTCTTTGCAAGCGACAGGATGCACTATGATATAGGCGACTCCATCTATATCAGCGGCTGGTTAACAAGGACCGATAGCAAGACCACGTCGCCTTATAGCCGGTACCTATACGTAGAAATGGTTGACTGCAATGATAGCATCTACACCAGACAGAAGATTTCAGTGGATCAGCATGGAGGCTTTACCACCATGTTACCACTCAATGCAAGCACGCAATACGGCACGTATTTTCTCCGTGCGTTTTCCAAGCTGATGTGCAACTTCAGTGACATCACCATCCCATCCTACCCCATCGAAATCAGGAAAGAGGGGTTCACAAGACACCATAGCAACGGGCCTGCCCTTTGCAGAATCTATCCCGAAGGAGGACACCTCTCCTCTGGTGGTATACAGAAGATGGCAGTGTACATCACCGATGCGGATGGCAACCCTTGGCAGACGCCTTTCTCCATAACCGATGCTAAAGGAGCGGTGCTCTTTTCGGCAGCGACGACAGCTTCCGGTTGGCAGATGTTGTCCATACAACCGCAGCATGGGGTGCAATATTACCTCCGAGTGGAGGACAACAACGACCGTCCTACCTTCGCCTTTCCATTGATTGACGATAGCACACCATCCCTACACCTGATGCAACGCAACAACCGGATAGGCTATTCTATCGAAGGAAAGATACCCGAGGATGCCAAACTGTTTGCCTATAACCAGTCAACAGGATTGGCGTTCTTGCCCTTAAAGAAGCAAGGGGATATCGATATGACCAACATCGGTGACGAACTGGTATCCCTCATCCTTACTGACAACCAATACAACACGCTAAGCGAAGGGCATCTTTGGCATTCGCAGAGCATCACTCCGACACCTAGCATCCGCACAGAATATGCCACAGGCGAAACGCTTTCAGCCGATAGCATCCTCTGCGACTCCTCTGCGACATCTTTGATTAGGTTCATACCTCTGGACGAGATGACTCATGCGCTAACAAGCGACTATCTCCCAACAGCTGCTGCCGCGGTCAACTTTGAGACTGACCTCACCTCTGAAGTGCCTTTCCCTAGCCGTTATGCCTTAACCAATGAAACTGATCGCACTACCGATATCAATTGTTGGTTGCTATCAGCTAGCTTTTGTCGTCTAGACATAGCACAGGTTATGAAGGACGGATGGACAGCGAGATACCAACCCGAAGTGGCCAACGTGATTAGGGGGAAGATATACGGAGGGGATAGAAACTGGAAGTTGAAAGAAGGTACAGCCGTAGCCTATCAACATAGCAATGCGAGAGCCTTCACCGCAGATATGCGTAAGGACGGCACTTTCTACATGCCGATAGGCGATTACGCTCCAGGCGACTACTTCTTTGTTTGTGCTTCAGACAAAAAGAACGAAGTGGGAGTATACGATTACGACTTCTTAAGTGATACGATTCCTTCGGTAAGAAATTACAGGAAATATGATATCACAAATGCTTTCACTCTGACTCAGCCCCGCAATGCTACGAATACATTCAACTAGAAAGGGGTGAATGCCTTACCAGAGGTGAAGATTACGGCTCGTGTAAAGAAAGACTATGCACAAGAAGAGAAGGTATTTTACGGCAACAAACTTATTACCGAGGAGCAAATGGATAAGCGCCAATACCAGTCTTTCCAACAAATGATCTACCATTTCGCCCCATATATGCGGCTAACGTCTGTAAGCAAGGGGAGCGACGTGGATGCCCGAATGACAGAAGGGACATCCTCAGGAAGCAGCCAACTGACATGGCATCTCTATCCAGCTTCTAGAATCTCCACCTTAAGTGGCAGTTCGGAAATCAAAATTTATATAGATGGTGTTCTGACCGAGGCTACCAATGCCGTGAACCTCAATATGGACAACGTAGCCACGGTGGAGTTTCTCGGTCCGGCACAGTCTTTGGCTTACCATCCGTTTTGTCTCAATGGTTGCTTAGAGATCAAAACCAAGGACTTTAAGCTTCAGAAGATTAAGAGCAAAGGCGTGAAATATATCCCCGCCATAGGCATAGCCAACTACAATATGGATAAGCCGGCTACCAAAGCTCCGCAGAAAGCCGGGACATATGTGATGATTATAGATCGTCTGACTAGCGATTACAATGCTCGGACCATTGCCCGCGAAGTGACAGTAAAGTAAGAAGACATCCGCCTTAAGCTATTTATAAGATCAACCCTGTTATCAGAAGGCTTGCTTTCATGCACCAAGCCCTTCAGATAACAGGGTTAATTGATTTGATCTAGCAGCCGATATTACTTACCACTGCACCTTATCTGCCAATATCACACCATCTGATGCATTCACCTCACCAGCCTTTGCCTCGGGATATTGTACGCATAGCACCACGAGCGGTTCAGTGCCATTGTTGCGCAAGGTGCGTCGTCCGTTAGGGGCAACTCTTACCACTGAGCCTTCCTGTACAGGGATGTTGTGGCCATCTACCTGAAACTCGCCATTGCCACGAAGGATGAAATATAGCTCCTCATGGGTCTTATGCGTATGGATGAAGCCTGACTCTGTGCCAGGAGCGAACGTCTGAAAAGAGAATTCGCTGCCCGTTGCGCCTACCGTTGCGCCCCCAAACACCTTTCCGGGGATCTTCATCTCGGGTGATAGTTCTAAGACATACTCACCTAGATCACTCCATTTACCAAAGTCGACACTGGTTACATTCTCTGCCTCGAAAATAGTTTTTACTTCTTTCATTGATCTTGTTGGTTTTAATTTGTTTGACGATGCAAAAGTAAAGGAATCTTCTACTCACACAAGAAGGCACTTTGGCGTGGTCTAGTTACCCCTGAGTAAGTAATGCTGACTATCAGAGGATAAGATTTTAGCTATTTAATAGTATTTAACTACAAGTATTACCTCACGTAAAGAATGTTACTTACTTTTGTAAACTAATAATGATAATGAAGCTATTATAAGCATACAAACACCATGAAGCAACCCATTACCGACCCCATTTTCAAAGATTGCCCCATCCGTAACGTGCTTGCACACGTTTGCAGCAAATGGTCTTTGCTGGTCATCTACATCATGCATCGAAACAGCCCCATCCGTTTCAACGCCTTAAACAAAGCCATACCCGACATCTCGCAGAAGGTTCTGACCTCCACCCTGCGTTCACTTGAGGCCGATGGGTTTATCACAAGACAGGTATATGCGGAAGTTCCGCCTAGAGTAGAGTATGCGCTGACAGACAGGGCACGCTCGTTCATCCCCGTGATGAACGATATAATCTTATGGGCGCAAAGCAACATGGCTAGCATCTTAAAGGATCGAGAAGCCTATAAAGCTTAAATCATCTTCCCAAAGGCCTAAAACGACACCGCTGAACGAAACGAGTGGGAACAGAAAATAATTTATTTTCTTGAGAAAAATAAATTGATTTTTTAGGAAAAACAATTTGATTTCTCTTCTATTAGAGCCTTTCCATAAGTATGAGAGAGGCTTATGGAGCTAACGGAAGAACCCTTATCCGCATGGCTTCAAGCACAGAAGGAAAGACTATCGACACATGATAGCCTAATGGCTGACCACATCTGCGTGTCTCCGATGCTCTTCTATGCGAAGCCGATGCGAATAAGGGCTCAACTGATATTAATCCTCTGATGGTGAGGTAAAGCGCCTAGATCACTTTGCTCCTTTCATGATTCCCTTGAGCAAGAAGGGTGTGCGCACCTTCATACCATCGTTACGATCGAAGATACCATACACTTCCTCACCATTGCCAAAGTAGTTGTTGTCCCAAACAAAGGCGGCAAAACCATTCTTATTGGCCTCGCGCGTCACCATCTCCATATAGTAGGACATGTTGTCTTGCTGCTGTTGCTTCTCCGCTTCTTTGTAATGACAGGACACGCCATACTCGCCTATCACCACACCTAAGCCCTGATCGTACCAGTGCTGGCGCACACGACTGAAGAAATCAGCAAGAGTCTGCTCGTCACCATCGGGACAAATCTCGCCATACTGGGCAAACTTCTTTCCCCAATAGTACCAAGCTTCCTTGTTACCACTGCAGTAGCGGTAAGGCGTATAGTAATGAAACTCCACAGAGAGACGTCCTTTCACCACATCGTGTGGGATGATGAGCCCTTGCAAACCATAGTCGGGATTGCAACTATAAGTCTGTATGATGAGGTTGCGGTAACGATTGTTTCCACCCGTAGCACGCACCGCATCTACAAAGGCTTGGTTGTAGCTGTTTTGTACCTCTAGGTTCTCTTCCGTAGGAGGACGCCAAGCGATGTTCACCTCATTGGTCCCAGAGAAAGCCAGACGGCCATCGTAGCTAGCAAACGCCGTTGCTATGTTGGTCCACAAGGCGCGAAGCATCTGCAGCTGTTTGGCTTGCTTGCGCTTATAGGGCAGATGTTCCAGCCATTGTTCGTGGTGCGTATCAAGGATAACGTACATCTTGTTCTTGTAACAATAGTCGACCACTTCCTTGACACGGGCGAGCCACTCAGGTTTGATGGTCATATCATCAAGATTGGTCACGTGCGGTTGCCATAGTACGGGTATGCGCACGGCATTGAAACCGGCAGCCTTGACCTTACGTATCATCGCTTCGGTGGTCTTGGGATTGTGCCACGCCATCTCCCAGTCAACGTCTTTTGTCGTTGAGATGTTACTCCAGACCTCGGTGCTGTCATCGAAGGAACCTGCCATACTCTCCAAACTGTTGCCTAGATTCCAACCCACCTTGACGGCTTTACACCATGCGTGGGCATCCTGCTCCATCCCTTTGGGCACTGAGACGTCAGTGGACGACTGGGCATGGAGCGCCAATAGCCCAAGGAGGAGCATCATTGCTGATAAGAATGTTTTCTTCATGATAGAACGTTAAATATTTTTAGTCAGTACAAATGTAACATTTTTATCCCATATAGACACACCTATTGACTTCTTTTTTCATCTTTCCACTAATTTGCGGGCTTAACAATAATCTGCCTCATCATACGTTATTAATAACAGAGGGAAACATTCCCCAATGCCAAACTATAGATAAACTTATGAGCAAGAAAGAAAAGAAGCAACTCCTCTTTATATGTCTAGGTAACATCTGCCGCTCCCCGGCGGCACACGCAGTGATGCAAAAGATGGTGGACGACGCCCATCTGTCATCCTGTTTCGAGATAGATTCGGCTGGCATAGGTAGCTGGCACGTAGGACAACTGCCTGACCGACGGATGCGTGCAGCTGGTGCTAGGCGCGGATATGACATCAGTCATGTGGTAAGGCAGTTTGACGCGCGACACGACTTTGACCGTTTCACCTACATCATCGTCATGGATGACGACAACTACTACGACATCACGCAGCAAGCTACGGATGATGACCAGCGTGCAAAGGTGCTGCGAATGAAAGACTACTTTGTGGAACACCAAGGCCAGACTTCCGTTCCTGACCCTTACTATGGCGACAGCAGTGCCTTCGAATGGGCGCTGGATCTGATAGAGGATGGTTGCCGCGGACTGTTGGAACACCTACTCTGATACAGCATGGGATGATAAGGTAGAACAGAAAAGGCCTTATCACCCTACCAAACCTATATAAAAAAGAACCTAAATCATGAAGAGAAATCTACTATCTCTACTGCTGCTATGCAGCATAACCCTTGGCGGCCATGCCCAAACCATCCGTCAAGACATCCAGAAGCAGCCCTCACTATCAGCGGGCAACTACCTTCCCTACCCCGACGTGAGCCATATCCAGCTCACTCCAGCACCCAAAGGGTACGTGCCGTTCTACCTAAGCCATTATGGTAGACATGGTTCGCGTTACCTCATCGACCCACACGACTATACCAACGTGCTGCAACCGCTAGAGCAAGCCGCCGCTAAGGGGGTGCTCACTGCCAAAGGAAAGCAGACCCTAGACGTGGTGAGGAGGATGTATCAAGAAAGCCTCAACCGCTATGGCGAGCTGACGCCGCTAGGAGCAAAGCAGCATCGGGGCATTGCACAAAGAATGATAGCCCACTACCCGGAAGTGTTTGCCGGTGATGCACACGTGGACGCCAAGTCGACGGTGGTGATACGCTGCATCCTCTCGATGGAGAACGAGCTGCAAGAGCTGCTCCTTGTCAACCCCCGACTGCAGATCACGCATGACGCTTCTGAGCATGACATGTACTATATGAACTACAACGACACCGCGCTATACAATCATCGGTGGACGGATGAGGCTAAGAAGGCTTTGGATAGCTATCAACAGTCGCTCATAGATGGTAGCCGCCTGGTATCATCTCTGATCAGTGACCCAGCTTATATACGCGAACATATCGATGTGAACAAGCTCTTCAGAGAGCTATTCTCGCTCACGGGCATCCTTCCCAATTCGGACCTCAGCAACCAGTATTCGCTCTATGACCTCTTCACCAACGACGAGCTCTATCAGGCTTTCCTTGCCAACAACGCCTACTGGTACATCCATGGCGGAATGTGTAAGCTCAATGGAGCCGAGCAACCCTACTCGCAGCGCAACTTGCTACGCAACATCATCACCACAGCCGACTCTTGCATAGCGCTCGATCATCCGGGTGCCACACTGCGTTTTGGCCATGACACAATGCTGCTGCCGCTATCGGTGTTGCTCAACATCAACGGACTGGGTGTGCAGCTGAATAGCCTTGACGAGCTAGCCTCATCATCATGGGCTTGCTACAAGATTTTCCCGATGGGATCAAACCTCCAATGGGTGTTCTACCGCAACGCCAAGAAGCCTAAGGATATCCTCTTCAAGCTGTTGCTCAACGAGCAGGAGGTGAAGCTTCCCGACCTACAAGCGGTGAGCGGACCTTACTACAGATGGAGCGATTTCAGGCAATTCTTCCTACATAAGCTTGACTCTTTCCGCCTCAAATAAGAGGCTTTGACAGTGAAGATTCATTAGGAACAGATATCAAAAGGCCAAGTCCTATATTGTATCAAAGGAACATAATATTCCTCAAAAAGTGCATAAGGTATTTGCAAGAACCGAAAATCGCTTGTAAATTTGCACCATAATAGCAAACTATTAGTCAGGGACGGGCTTAGCGTTCGTTCCGTTTATTCAAATTATTCAATATCGTATGAAAAAAACAATGATGACTCTCATAGCAGCATTCATGGTTGTTGCTGCTTCAGCACAGTGTCAGAAAGGCAACTGTGCCAACTGTCCTAAGAAGAAAGCGCAGACCGAATGTTGTGAGAAGCAGGTAGATGCCACCACGGGAGCTACCTCACAGGTTAAGGAGGAGAAAGCTACGGATAAGAAAGCAACCTCTGATTGCTGCAAAAACAAGAAGGCTGACAAGAAGGCAGCTAAGAAATGTAAGAAAGCCAAAGCTGCTGCAAAGAAAGCTGAGAAGAGCTGCTGCAAGAAGGAAGCCTAACTTCTCCATATCAACGAAACAGAAATGCCGCCATGAAGCAACTCATAGCGGCATTTTATTTTTCTATTAACATCAGATCAATTGTGCACAGGAAGATGGCGCCACAACACATTGGGGATCAAGCGCCATAGGGCGGTGAGCACCCGATAACGCCAATCGATAACGCACACGTGACGCTTATGCTTGATGGCTCGCACGATGTGTCGAGCCACGCGCTCAGTGGACATCAGCATGGGATAGTGTTTCCCATCATTGAGCAAAGCCGTATCCACAAAGCCCGGACGTATGTCGGTAAAGGATATGGGTAGGTGACGGATGTTAGCTTGCTGTTCCAAGGCTTGTATATAGGTGTTCTGAAAAGCCTTGGTGGCACTGTAAGCGGGTGCAGCGCCTAGACCTTTGGTTCCAGCGATGGACGATAGCACGGCTAGATGACCGCTGCCTTGCTGGGCAAAGAAGCGAAAGGCTGTGCCCACGAGCCGCGCAAAGCCCATCGCATTGGTCTGAACGGTGAGCAGTTCGCGTGAGGCGTCAAGGTCATAGTTCTGATACCCCACGCCCGACACGTGAAAGTAGAGATCCACCTTACCTAGATCGGTCATGAGCGTGAGCAACGCTTGGGATGCACTCTCTTCATTGACATCGATACGCCGCACCACCACCCTATCGGGATAACGCACCTGCAGAGGTTCTAGCAACGAGGTGCGACGAGCAGCCACAGCCACACGCCACCCTTCGTCTAGCAACAGGCACGCCACGGCATGACCCATACCGGAGGAAGCACCCATGATGATGGCGGTGCGAGGGGTGGTCTCTTGAAGGGTCTTACTCATTTACGGGATAGCCTATCTGTTGGTTGAGCACCAGGTCATAAGTATCGTTCAGATTCAGCGCCTTACGTAGCGCATCGCTATCCATCGTCATGCGTGGCACATTCTCTAGTCCGAGAGCCGCACAAGCAAGTGCTATATTCTCAGAGACATAGCCCGCATCTATCGCCCCCATGCGTGGCGCACCATTCTGATGATCACCAAACCGACTATGATCGCTCACCAACAACAAGCTCACGGGAGCCGTAGCCGCAAACGCTTGGCGACCTGCTACAGCCGGGCGGAGGTCCTCAGAGGACACCTTGGTCAGTGAGTGGGTCTTCGGTTCGTAACGATAAGCACCATCGGCACGCACCACATATACCAGGATGTCTTGGGCGTTGATAGCCGAGGGAGCTGTGATCTTACCGCTTTCGGGGCGGTTGACACCGCATGCAGCCCACAGCACTTGTGACAACACCTGCTCGGGTATGGCTTTATCACTAAAGGAACGCCCTGAGTGGCGAGCCGCCAAAGCTTCCATAAGGGTCATAGAGGTAGACGCCTGGGGAGCGGGCAAGGTAACGGTTTGGGCTTGCAGCGAGCCTGTCATAGCTAGCGCAGCGAGTGCAAATAAAATCTTTTTCATATCTGTTCCATATTTTCGCAACGGTATAAGAGAAAGAGCTCATCCATTGATGAAGCGTGTGAGCAGAACGACGCACCCATCTAAGCGTTGCGATAACAAAGAGGTGAACCGCTGACTGCACTGGACAAAAGTAACAATAAAATCTGGAAAAGCGCTCGTCTTATTGCGAAATATTGTACATTTGCATAAGCATCGATTATCATGAATCATTCCACACGTACATCATATATATCTATGGGCACCTGGATACGCCAACGATTGGGAGGCAGAGTGCAGAAGATTGCTGTCAATGCGGGCTTTACCTGTCCCAACCGCGATGGAACGGTGGGTACGGGAGGGTGCATCTTCTGTAACAACGAGGCTTTCAATCCTTCCTATTGCGACCCTCGGCTGAGCGTACGCGAGCAGATAGAAGTTGGAAAAAGGTTCTTCGCTCATAAATATACCGAAGCTCGTTATCTAGTTTACTTTCAGGCTTTCAGCAACACCTACGCCCCACTAGCCCATCTGAAGCAGCTCTACGAGGAAGCACTGAGTGTGGAAGGCGTGGCAGGACTGGTCATCGGCACACGGCCCGACTGCGTGGATGCGCCCTTGCTAGAATATCTTGGGGAGCTGCGTAAGCGTACGTTTGTAATGATCGAATATGGTGTGGAGAGTTGTGACGATGATATCTTGCGGCGCATCCATCGTGGGCATACCTTCGCTTGCAGCCAAGATGCCATTAGGCAAAGCCATGAAGCTGGGCTTTATGTAGGTGTGCACGTCATCCTAGGACTGCCGGGTGACACGCAAGAGATATGGCACAGACAGGCTGAAGCCCTCTCTGCGCTGCCCATCGATGTGCTAAAGATTCACCAACTGCAAATCATCAAGGGCACACCACTTGCGCACTGCTATGCCGAGAAGCCTTTTCATCTGTTCACAGCAGATGAGTATGTGCAGGTACTGACCGATTATATACGTCATCTACGTAGCGACATCGTTCTGGAACGATTTGTTAGCGAGAGTCCATCGCGTCTATTAGTTGCACCAAAATGGGGACTCAAACCTCAGGTTATCGTCGAAAGGGTTAATCGTCTCTTAGCGACACAATCTTAAGGCTTAGTGATTTATCAGATAATAACATAAGGATAGACATTGCTTAGGAATATGACAAGATGTTGGTAGTGATGCTTTTACCAAAGAATAGGTATTGCGCAAACCGCTAGAGGTTTGTATCTTTGCATCGTAATAACAAACTGACGGTTCTTAACCGAGATACCGAGCGGATGCAGTGCGGTTACAGGGATAAGAAGCAAAGTAGTGCTGCAAGAGATAACATGTGTCACTTGCGATTCATTACACACCTTGCTTCCATCGTATATAACCAATAATCTGCATCCGTTTCTTTTATCCTTTCAGCTTCAGATCTCCCCACGCAGGCTTCATAGGACACGACAGCAAGGTGGCTCATGACACCTATAAACACATAGAAAATAAGGGGTAATAATGCAAAATGATGAAACAATAGGCAGAAAAAGCGGTTTTCTACCTATTAAGTAGTAGAAGACGGGAGGTAATTTACCTTGTTTTTAGGTATTGCGACAGTGGCGAAAACTATCTACCTTTGCATCAGAAAATAAGACAAATATAAAGCCATAACATCTTGTTCGCTAGAAAATAGATTTCATAATGTTTTTGTGTAATGCAAAATAAAATAGACCGGCTGGGAAGTCGGTCTATTTTTGGTTTTATCAATATAGATGTTAAGCTATATCAGAGTTTCAGAACGGAGATGTCAACAAGCTTGTTGGCAATGGCGTAGATGGTCAGACCAGCAGGCGAATGGATCTGAAGTTTACGAGCAATGTTGCGGCGATGGGTGATGACGGTGTTGGTAGAGATACACAGATGGTCAGCTATCTCCTTATTGGTCATACCCTGCACCAAGGCTTTAATGACGTCTTTCTCTCGCTCACTGAGCTGATCACCCTTCTGCGCACTCTGTTGTATCATGTGAGAGAGCTTAATGCTCGTGTCGTCTTGGCGCGACTTGCGTTCCAAAGCGTGAATGGCAGGTATGAGAATCTCGTTTTCCACATCACCATGCAGCTGCAACCACTCTTCGTTGTTATAGATATCATAGAGCGTGGCCATCAGTTGGTTGTTGCGCAACATGTCTGATGGCAAGTATTTGATGATGATATTCTTGAGTTCCTTGAGCTTCTTATTGATCTGACCATGGTGCTTAGAGAAGGTGTCAATGTCATACTCGGCACTGGAATCGCCATCTAAGAGCTTCTGAACATAGGGGAACACCTTCTTATCCTCAAAGCGCATATGACTGGTTACGTCCTGTGCATAGTCGTCATAGAGCTGCAAGATCAAGCGTCCAAGGTTGTCATTGGCATCCAACGCATCAGCTAGCTCTTTACGAATAAAGGGCAACTGGAAATCGACAAAGTAGACATGTGATGCCTTCAGATACCTTAACAAGGTGGGAACGGAGAGTCGCTCCACCACGTTAGGGTCATGATAACCATTGATCATGAAATTGATCACAGCTAGGAACGTCGCCGTATCGACCTTCTGCTGATTGCAAACTTCCTCTACGGTACGCTCTCCAAAACCGAGATTGATACCGAAAGCATTCAGTGCCTGCAAGATGTTGTAGTTGTCCTGAATGATGGAGATCATCTTATCTCCACTCTCGTACATCTTGAGATTTTTCATATTGTATGCTACTTTATCTACGTTAATTTGCAAAAATACTTATTTTTGTTGATGCCAACAATACCTAAAACTTGGGATTTACACCCCGATGGCTACCTGAAACCTATGCTACAACGTTAATAAACCAACAGACCTACCACGCCACAAGCTAGCATCACAAGGATGGGATTGACCTTCCATTGCTTGGTAGCAAAGAAAGCAACCACAAAAAGCGCCACACTCAAGACAAACTGGAAGGTGTCTTGTGTGGGCGAACCGAAGTTTTCACGGTTCATCAGCAACAAGGCGGCAGCAGCAATAAGGCCTATAATGGTGGGACGGAGGGCTTTGAAGATGTTCTCCACGATGGGTTCGTCCTTATGATGAAGCAGATACCTACTGATACTAATCATCAAAAGGAAAGGCAACCAAATGATAGACAACGATGCCAGCACCGCTGCTAGCGTGCCTACCCATGACGGATAGCCGGCGTTGATGGCTGAGACATATCCCACGTAGGTCGCTGCGTTGATGCCGATGGGCCCTGGAGTACTCTGACTGATGGCTACGATGTCTGTAAACTCAGCATTACTGAGCCAATGGTTTTTCATCACCACCTCGCCATAGATTAGCGATAGCATAGCATAACCGCCACCGAAATTGAATATTCCTATCTTGGAAAAAACCAAAAAGAGTTTTAAGAACAACATGATTATAAGAATTTGGTGTAACGATTACTTTGATTTTCCTTTATATCTACCATACGCATAACCTGAGACACCGGCTACTAGGATCACCCAGATAGGTGATACGCCCATCAAGGCGATGAGCAGACAGGCTACGATGGGTATCCAGAAGTTGTATCGATTGAGTTTGGCGGTCTTGGCCATCGTGAAGCATGGCGCTGCGATCAAGGCCACAACGGCTGGTCGCACGCCTTTGAAGAAACGCGCTACCCACTCGTTATCACGAAAAGAATGGAAGAAGATAGCTATCAAGAGGATAGCAATGATGGACGGCAGGGCGATTCCTAGAGCACCAACGATGCCTCCCCACACGCCACGAAGCTTGTATCCGATGTGGCTTGCCATATCTATGGAGAAGATACCGGGTGTGGTTTGGGCCACAACCATAATGTCCATAAACTCTTGTTTGTCCATCCAGTGGTTGTTGTCAACAAACTCTTTCTCCATGATGGGTATCATAGCATAACCGCCACCAAGGGTAAATGCGCCTATCTTGTTACACGTCAGAAAGAACTTTAATAACATACTGTGAATCAGTTATAGTTGAATACAAGGCGCAAAGGTACAAAGAAATTACGTCTTTGAGCAACTTCTCTGCTAAAACACGCCTATTCCTTGGGAACGGGAACGCCTCGGGTGCTCTTCGTCTGATCAATAACAAAGATGCTATGAAGGCTACCTATACATTCTATCTTACCAAGGGTGTTGAGCATAAACTGCTGATAGGCTTTCATGTCACGGGCATAAACCTTGATAAGGAAGTCGAAATCGCCACTGGTATTATAGCATTCGGTAATCTCATCGATGGCTTGCACGGCATCCATAAACTGCTGAATGAGATGTTGGGTGTGCTGTTTGAGACGGATATTGCAAAGCACAAGGATTCCATTGCCCACCTTATCGGGATTGACCACAGCCATGTAACGTTCGATATAACCCTCGCGCTCCAAACGCTTTTGGCGCTCAAAGGCTGGCGAAGGTGAGAGATTGACTTTAGCTGCTAGCTCTTTTACGGTGAGATGGGAGTCTTTCTGCAAGATACGGAGCATACGACGGTCCGTAGCATCAAGCGAATCGGTATTGGCCATAGGTAGGAAGGGTTATTCGTTGTTATCGTTTGAAGAAGTGGTGGGTGCTTCGGAAAATCTTGAACGGAAGCTAAACTCACATCCGCAATACTGCTGATTGTAGAAAGCAAACTCTCGAAGCAATGCGTTGCGACGATCTTGCAAACCGCCTTTACGCCAGTTTTGTGCCCAGAAATGTGTACCTGACACTTGTTGTTGGGCAGCTTCGCCAGCAGCATTGACCTGTTCTATGCTTTTCCAACGTGAGGTAGCAAGAGTTGTAGCAAACCATTCTATACCTAGCTCGTGCGCTTTCAAGGCTGCTGAGAGCAAGCGAATCTTGAAGCATTGCAGACAACGGGCACCGCGTTCGGGCTCATGCTCTAGTCCTTTAACCTGCTGAAGCCACGCCTTATGATCATAGTCGCCGTCAATCCACTGCAATCCTAAGCTCTCTGCATGGCGTTTGCTCTCCTCTTTACGGATGGTATATTCTTGCAGCGGCACAATATTGGGGTTATAATAATATAAGGTAGGAGTGACACCGTGCTGCATAAGCCACTCCACAATAGCTGTGGAGCATGGTGCACAACACGCATGAAGCAACACGCGGCTCACCCCTTGAGGTACTTCAATCTGACTTTTCTTCTTCATTCGCTTTCTTTCTTCTAAGCAATAGGGGGCAGATGGTTCTCTGCCCCGTTATGCTTAAAGCTTATCGAGTGCTTGTTTGAGATCGTTGATGATATCTTCTGCATCCTCAATACCCACTGAGAGACGCATCAGGTCAGGTGCGATGCCTGCCTCGCGGAGCTGTTCGTCGGACAACTGACGATGGGTATGACTAGCTGGATGCAACACGCAAGTACGTGCATCGGCCACATGTGTCACGATATTAATCATATCGAGCGAGTCCATAAAACGAATAGCAGTATCACGATCGCCCTTCAATCCAAAGGCCATCACGCCGCAAGTGCCATTAGGCATGTACTTCTGCGCCAACTCGTGATAGGCATCTCCTTCCAATCCAGGGAAGTGAACCCATGCCACGCGGTCATCGTTCTGTAGGAATTCGGCCACAGCTTGAGCGTTTTTGCAGTGCTGCGCCATACGCAGATGTAACGTCTGAAGACCTATATGTAAGAGGAACGAGTTCATCGGAGCTGGTATCGAACCTAGGTCGCGCATGAGTTGGGATACAATCTTAGTGATATAACCTAGTTTGCCAAACTGTTTGGTGTACACCAAGCCATGATAGCTCTCATCGGGAGTACACAGTCCAGGGAACTTATCTGCGTGGGCAAGCCAATCAAAGTTGCCACTATCCACCACAACACCGCCTACCTGGGTTGCCGTACCATCCATATACTTGGTTGTGGAATGGGTTACGATATCGGCACCCCATTCGAATGGGCGGCAGTTGACAGGCGTTGCAAAGGTGTTATCCACTATCAATGGCACGCCGTGGCGGTGCGCAAGGTCAGCAAACTTCTCGATATCAAACACTGCGCAGCCTGGATTGCTGATTGTTTCGCCAAATACGGCACGGGTGTTGGGGCGGAATGCCTGTTCGATAGTTTCGATTGGATCATTAGGATTGACAAATGTCACATCTATGCCGAGCTTCTTTAGCGTCACGCCAAAGAGGTTATAAGTTCCACCATAAATCTCGTTAGATACCACGAGGTGACCTCCTGCTTCACAGATGTTGAACACTGCATAGAAGTTGGCAGCTTGTCCGCTAGACGTAAGCACAGCGCCGACACCGCCTTCAAGCTGTGCTATCTTGTTAGCCACTTGATCATTGGTAGGGTTTTGCAGACGGGTATAGAAGTAGCCGCTCTTCTTTAAGTCGAAGAGTTGAGCCATTTCCTCACTGTTATCATACTTGAACGTGGTACTCTGGATAATCGGCAGTTCGATAGGTTCACCATTCTTAGCCTTATAGCCACCTTGTACGCATAAGGTCGAAATCTTCAATTGTTTACTCATATACTTCTTTTTAGTTTTGTTCTGTGTGTGTATTTGTTTATCGTTTCATTCGTTTCCTCTCTTTTATGACAAGAGATTCTATCTCGGTTTGTACGCTCTTCTATTCGATTAAAGCAAGATGCCGTATGGAATAAAGCCAAAAGATAAGATATGCAAAGATACAAATAATCTATGAAACGAAGCATATCGCAAGCTAATTATTACTTTAGAGACATCTTTCATAGCAGTTGATAAGATGAAGCGGACCTATACGCGGCATTGTTGGTAGTTTTATTGAATATGCTTACCTTTGCAGAAAAATTATTGTAGCATGTCCATCATCATCCTTACCCTATTGGGCTACTTTGTCTGCTTATACCTCTTTTCCCTTCTATCGGGCAAGAAGGGGGACAACAATAGCTTCTTCCATGCCAACCATCAGTCGCCGTGGTATCTCGTAGCTTTCGGAATGATTGGTGCTTCCATATCTGGTGTGACCTTTGTGTCAGTCCCTGGCATGGTGATCAACCAACAGATGACTTACTTACAAACCTGTATGGGATTCATTTTCGGCTATATCATCGTGGCATTCGTGCTACTTCCGCTTTATTACCGATTACGTCTCACCACCATATACACCTATCTTGAGCAACGATTTGGAAGACGAAGCTACCAAACGGGGGCTTGGTTCTTCTTGATAAGCAAGATGATTGGATCCGCAGTGAAGTTTTATGTGGTGTGTATGATACTGCAACGTTACGTGCTTGACGCTTGGGATGTTCCGTTTACTATAACCATCGTCGTACTGGTAACGCTCATTTGGCTCTATACACGTCATGGGGGAATACGAACATTGGTACTGACGGATAGTTTTCAGACGCTTTGCATGTTGATAGCATTGGTACTTATCATCTATTTTACGATGGATGCTTTGCACCTTTCGGTACCCCAAATGGTGACAACCATTATGCACGATGCCCATTCTAGGGTGTTTGTGTGGGACGATTGGGGGTCAACGCAACACTTTGTTAAACAGTTTTTCTCGGGCATATTCATCGTTATAGTAATGACAGGTTTGGACCAAGACATGATGCAGAAGAACCTTACGTGCAAGTCTTTACGCGAGGCGCAGAAGGATATGTGCACGTATGGTGTAGCGTTCTTGCCCGCCAACCTATTGTTTCTCTCGTTAGGTGTACTGCTATTGATGCTTGCGCAACAAAGAGGCATTGACGTTCCAACTAACACTGACGACCTGATGCTGCTCTTTACGGCAGGCGGGCAACTAGGCACGACGGTAACAGTGCTGTTCACCATTGGCATTGTGGCAGCTTGCTTCTCATCCGCCGACTCAGCCCTCACGTCACTAACAACAAGCTTCTGCATTGACATCAAACGCCAACCCAACAATGAGAAGCTACGCAAATGGACTCACATAGGCGTGGCGATAGCTTTCGTAAACTTCATTTTGTTGTTTCGTGCAATCAATTCCACCAGCCTCATCAATGCCATATACATCATCGTGAGCTACACTTATGGTCCTTTATTAGGCCAGTTTGCCTTCGGTCTGTTCACAAAGCGTAGCGTCAATGACCGATTAGTGCCTTACATAGCTGTGGCTTCACCCATATTATGTTTCTTAGTGGATAGGCTTGCTAACCAGATATGGGATTATCAGTTTGGTTATGAGCTTCTCATGCTCAATGGTCTGTTTACCTTTGTGGGTCTATGGCTATCCGACCTACGTCAAAAAAAGTAGATGCACCACAACATCGATATGCAAAACGATATCGAGAAACAGCTTTAGCATAACAAAGTATCATCCCCATTACCTAGCAATCTGAAAGATAACTAAAGGTAATGGGGATGATTGTATCTAACGTAGGGGATATCGTTACTTCACAGGAGAGAGCACGAAGCAGCACTCACGATCTCCATAATGGAGGCGATATTGTTCCAATGGCCATTCACCCCAGCTATTGGTGCCACCCAAGCCGTAATGTTCGGCATCGATGAAGAGGTTGGTTGTCTTAGCCTTCGGCACTTGATAGCTATGGCGTTGACCTTTCTCCAGTCCGTCATCTAGGTCATCGATGTTGTAATGAAGGGCTGAAGCATAGAAAGGAGTGCATGCAGTGACCTTCAGTCCCAGTCCATCATCATTGGTTTGTTGCCACCAACGCATATCACTCTTGAGACCATTCTCTTGTGGGCGGATATATGGGAAGAACTGGCTATCGGCGTTCTGCTTATAGATACCTAGACGCATACAGTCCTTACGGTCGATATAGTTCTCCACAGGACCGCGTCCATAATACTCGCTCTGATCCATGTCATAAGGCAGATTCAGCTCAATGCCAAAGCGGAAGAAGTCGGGCACCTTTGCCGTAGGATCGGTTGTAAGCTTCTGAGTAAGCTTGATTGTTCCATCTTCGCCCACGAGCTGATAGGTAAGAGAGAGTTTTGCCTTCACTTCAGGCATATCATAGGAAGCCACCACCTCGTTGGTTTTCTTATTATAGGTAAGCGATTGCAGATTCATCACGGGGTTCTTCCATACTCGGAAAAGCTTCTGCATACCTGCTCCCATATCATTGTCAGTCACAGCGCGCCAGAAATTGGGTTTCAACGTTCCTCCGTCGGCCAGCAGATTGTCACCATCCACCTTGTAAGAGGTAAGCAAACCGGTGGTTCTAGAGAACTGCAACGTAGCGTGCGCAGTGGTAAGAGTAAGTTCGGGAGCCTGCTTGTTATCTACGGCCTTCACCTTAGGCAACTTTGTCTTGCCTTTCTGAACCTCCTCTTTGGCACATGCTGGTTTCTGTGCACAACACTTTTTGAACAACTGAGCATAAGCAATGGTCTGTCCCATAGCCATCAATGGCTCGGCTTTCTTCAAGCAGAAGTCCACGTTGAGCATGATTTCCTTGCTGCGATCTTCTGCGCTCAAGGGTTTCAGAGGCAAACTGAAGGTCTTAGTCTGCTGTGGAGCCACGTCAAGCTGACTTACGGTGCCACTCTGAACAGGCTCACCATCGGCGAGCAAAGTCCAGTTGAGTTGTACATTATCGAGGTTACGGAAGAAGAACTCGTTATGTACGCTCACCTTAGCTTCGTTCTCCGTAAGGCTCACACCTTCCGCCCAAACGTTCTGATACTGGTAAGCCACCTCATAAGCATGAGGATTGAGCTGGCGGTCGGGGCCGATAATACCATTACAATTGAAGTTAAAGTCGGATGGATCATGCTGATTATAGTCGCCACCATAGCAGTACTCTTCCTGATTTCCTGTACCTGGATCAAGGCTTAGAGCCTTTTCTTCCAGTTGGGTAAGGTTGCGCTTCACATTGGGTTGTGGGTTCTTATGAAGACCTTGGTCCACGAAGTCCCAGTCGAAACCACCTTGTAGCTTAGGATACTTACGTATCATCTCCCAGTATTCCTTTAGGTTTCCGCCCGAGTTACCCATCGTATGATTGTACTCACACTGAATGATTGGGCGCTGAAGAGTCTCATCTTTGGCAAATCTCTCAGTCTCGCTGACAGACATATACATTGGGCAGAAGATGTCAGTGGCATATCCCAGCTCGGCGCGTTCATACTGCACAGGGCGTGAAGGGTCCTCTTTCTTTACCCAGTCGTAGGCGTCATCAAAGTTCTTACTATAACAAGTCTCGTTACCTAAGCTCCATGTGATGATGCTAGGATGGTTATAATAGGTCCACACATTGTGCTGATTGCGTTCCATAATCTGCTTTGCAAAGAGTGGGCCACCCGATACTGCATCCTTACCATAGCCGAAACCATGACTCTCCTGGTTGGCTTCAGCTACGAGATAAAGTCCATACTGATCACAGAGGTCATACCAACGAGGATCGTCGGGATAGTGACAGGTACGCACAGCGTTGATGTTAAGGCGCTTCATGATGGTGATATCTTGTATCATACGATCCACACTCACCACGTATCCACCATCTGGATCCACCTCATGACGGTCAGCGCCTTTGATCAAGATAGGCTGTCCATTGACAAGAAGCTGTGCATTCTTGATCTCAACCTTGCGGAAACCCACTTTCTGTTGGGTTGAATGATAGACTGTGTGACGTGCATCTTGACTCACTGCGGTTGCCACAAGCGTATATAGATAAGGTGTCTCTGCGGTCCACTTATTAGGTTTAGCCACCTTGAAGGTTGTCTCAGCCACACCATCCTGTGCCGGAATGGCTTCTTGCTTAGCTACCTCATTGCCCGCAGCATCAAGCAAGCGGAAGGTGGCAGCGGTCTTTCCAGTCACCTTAGCTGACACTTTCAGAAGACCATTGGTATAGTTGTCCGTCAGATCGGGAGTGATACGTAGATCTGTAAAGTGGTGATCTTTGTTCTGCGCATAGAGATAGCTCTCGCGTGCCACACCACTGAGGCGCCAGAAGTCTTGGTCCTCACACCATGAGCCGTCGCTCCAGCGGAACACCTGGAAGGCGAATAGGTTCTTGCCTTTCTTCAGATAGGGAGTGACATCAAACTCGGTTCCCACCTTGCTATCCTCTGAATAGCCCACAAACTGACCATTAACCCAAAGGTAGATATTGGATGTCACACTACCGAAATGAGCGATTACTTGCTTTCCGTTCCATGTAGCTGGAATCTCTACCGTGCGGCGATACGATCCCACATGGTTATCCACGATGGGCACATCGGGCGGATTGCCATTATAGTTGCCTCTCCACGCAAAACCCACATTGAGATAGACAGGGTCGCCAAAGCCGTTAACTTCCCATATTGCAGGAACATTCAAGTATCCCCATGAGCTATCGTCAAAACTGGTAGTAAAGAAATCGGTGGGTCGCTGATCTGCATTGGCTACCCAGTTAAACTTCCACTGCCCATCGAGTGAGAGGAAGTTGGCTGCCTTTGTCTTGTCACCTTGCATTGCATCCGCCACGTTCTCGTAGGGGAAGAAATTGGTATGCATGGGATAACGATTCACTTCGTTGATCTGAAGGTCATGCCATTCAGTAAACGTTTGCGCCTGAATGCCTAATACGGAGCCTAAGCACAGAGCAACAATCATCTGTTTTCTCATATTATTAAGTTCTTAGTTATTTGTTATTTCTGCAAAGATACAAAAATTACGGCATATTGGGCACTGAATATAACATTTATTATTGGTTTTATTTACCTAAGTCAATTAATCATAGGAGAAGCCTTTATTTTAATTACTTTGTAACAATTTAACAAACGTTTATTTGTACCTTTGCAGCGCATATTGATATAAATAACTTTTAATTAATTACTTATGCTTAAAAGATTTAGTTTTCTTTTGGTCATGATGTTTGTAAGTTCGCTTGCAATCATGGCTCAGGTAACCACTTCAAGTTTGAACGGTAAGGTCGTTTCAGGCGACGAACCCGTTATTGGAGCTACCGTAACAGCAGTACACGAGCCTTCTGGCACACGATACAACGCTGTTACCAACCTTGACGGACGATACACCATCCAGGGTATGCGTGTAGGCGGTCCGTACACGGTAACCATCGATTACATCGGCTTCAAGCAAGATTGCCGAAAGAACATCTACCTCCAGCTAGGTAACCCACAAGTGCTCAATGCTAAGATGCAGGAAGATGCACAAGAGTTGGGTGAAGTAATCGTAACCAGTAAAGGCGGCCGTGGAGGCAATGGGGCTAGCGCCAACTTCTCACACGAAGCCATTGAGAACGCTCCTACCGTAGATCGTAACATCTACGACGTAGCAAAACTCTCTCCATTGGTTAACAACAACAAGAGCGGTGGTATCACTATCGCAGGTGCAAACAACCGCTACAACTCTTTCCAGATTGACGGTATGGTAAGTAACGACGTCTTCGGTCTGACCTCTACAGGTACCAATGGTGGACAATCGGGTGCTAACCCAATCTCTATGGATGCTATTGAGCAGATTCAGGTCGCTGTTTCTCCATTCGACGTACGTCAAGGCGGATTCACTGGCGGTGCTATCAATGCTATCACAAAGAGCGGTACCAACAAGTTCACAGGTACAGCTTACACCTACTATACTGACGAAAACCTCTACGGTCGTTGGAGTCAGAGATATGACAAAGAGCAAAAGCTCACTGATGAAAAGACCAACACTTACGGCTTCACATTGGGTGGTCCTATCGTGAAAGACAAGTTGTTCTTCTTCACTTCAGTAGAATATAAGAAGAACTCTTACCCTGCTACCTACTACGCAGGAGCTGATGGCTACTTCATGACCGCCGACATGGCTAAGCAGCTAGCTGATGCTTACTACAAGGTGACTGGTATCCAGGAAAGCTATGGTCCACGTAACATTAACAAGGATGCCCTCTCACTGATTGGCAAATTGGACTGGAACATCAACAACGCTAACCACTTGACCTTCCGCTATCAAGGCAATATCTCTTCTGCTGATAGCTACTCAATCGGTAAAAACACTTACTACTTTAACAATTCTGGTTTCAAATTCAAGAACAACACCCACTCTTTCGTAGCCGAACTTACTTCTCACCTCGGTGACAAGTATTACAACGAGTTGCGTGCAGGTGTTACTTTCGTACGCGACCACCGCGATACACCTTACTCTGGACCAACACTCTACTTCTCTGGTGACGGTTATAGCGTGAACCTAGGTACCGAATACTCTTCAGGGGTCAACTATCTTGATCAGAACATTTGGACCATCGAGGACAACTTCTCTATCTACTCAGGTAACCACACTTTCACCCTCGGTACACACAATGAGATCTACGATATGTCTAATGCTTTCTATCAGGCTGCTTATGGCGAATATGCTTATAGCTATTCACAGCTAGAAGACTTTATCAAGGATCCTTCTATCGCACCTAGCTCAGGTTATGTGCTCAACTATTCTGACCCAGCTCTCACTGGCACCTATCAGTGGGGTACTCCTTTCAAGGCTGGTATGTTTGGCTTCTATGGTCAGGACAAGTGGGATATCTCTACTCGCTTCCAGTTCACATATGGCTTGCGTGTCGACTTCCCTCTCTACTTCAACAAGCCAACCTATAACGATGCATTCAACCAAACCGAGAATTGGTCAAAGGCACACAATGCTATCATCGGTCGCAGACCTGCTTCTATGGTAATGGCTTCACCTCGTATCGGTTTCCGTTGGTATGCAGATGAGGCTCGTAAGACCTTAATCCGTGGTGGTGTAGGTATCTTCTCAGGTCGTGCTCCTTTCGTATGGATTGAGAACGCATGGGCTAACACCGGTATGGAGATTAAGGGTATGAACATCCGTACAGACGCTCCCAACTTCGCTACTAGCGGTGGCAAGACTGCTGAAGAGATGATTACTGAACTTGGTGCTAAGGGTGGTGTGAAGCCAAACCTCGTGACCATAGATCACAAGTTTACTTTCCCACAAACCTTCCGTGCCAACTTGGCTTGGCATCAGGACCTTCCTGGTGGCGTAAAGATGACTCTCGAGGCTCTCTACTCTCGCGCTCTGAACGCAGTATGGTTTGAGAACATCGCATTGCAAGCCAATGGTAAGGTATATGCAGTACCAGGCGTAGAATCATCAGCTACCACTTACTATAGCTCAAACCAAAGCGATAGCTATATCGACGCAAATGGTAAGAAGCAGACCGTAACCGGTAACTCTATCATCAACCTCTCTAACATCAACCGCGGACACAGCTACAGCTTCAGCGCTAAGCTAGAAAAGAGCTTCAAGTTCGGTCTCGACTTGATGGCAAGCTACACCTTCGGCCACTCTTACAGTGTAAACGATGGTACCTCTTCTGTGGCTAACTCTAACTGGAAAAACTACTACTGCGTAGATCCTAACGAGAAGGCACTCTCTTACTCAATGTTCGACGTACCTCACCGCGTGATGGTTCAGGCTTCTTACGCTTCAAAGCGTTATGGCAACGGACGTTGGCAGACTCATGTAGGTCTGACCTACAATGGTAATAGCGGTAGCCGTTACAGCGTAGTAATGGCTGATAACGTATCTGCTTCATTCAACGGCGACTATGCTAAGGGTAACACCTTGCTTTACATTCCTACCAAGGACGAACTTGCTAAGATGAACTTCGTAGACACCAAGACTATGACTGCAGAGGAAGGACGTCAAGCTTACGAGCAGTGGATTGAGAACGACTCATACGCAAAGAACCACCGCGGTCAGTATGCAAGCCGTAACTCACACATGACTCCTTGGGAGAATCGTGTTGACTTCCACCTCTCTCAGGACTTCTTCTACCTCAAGGATCGCGGCAGCAAGGTAAGCCTCGTATTCGATATCATCAACGCAGGCAACCTCCTCAACCACAACTGGGGTAAGACCTATAGCAGCTTGTGGAGCTCATCTATCATCACTGTTAGCAAGGTAGCATACGATAAGACCACCAAAGTGGCTACTCCTTCTTACACCTACACTGGTAACACTCCTGACGTGAGCGACGTTTATAGCCGTTGGCACATGCAGCTCGGTTTGCGTGTGACCTTCTAAGCTTCCCTTAGATCATTCATTCTTGCTCCCCGCGCCACTACAATGCGGGGAGGAGAAATCCTCTAAAGATAATCAGAGCCATTGCTGATGATGCGCAAAAGCACCCAAAGCAATGGCTCTTTTGTATGCTGTCACGATGCGAGAAAGGACCTATTAGAAGAAAAAATAAATTATTCTTATCCGAAAAATAAATTGATTCTTATTCGAAAATAATTTGATTTTCATTTTCGAACAAGGTCTACAGGATGGTAAAGAAGCTTGAGGCGTTTCATAAAACGTATGCTTAAACAACTGAAAAAGGAAGATTACTCTCTTAACGCG
>CAVHUZ010000031.1:1910-27233 GCA_963639545.1 Bacteroidaceae bacterium | reverse complement strand
GACACATGGATTTTCAGTCCATTGCTCTACCACCTGAGCTAAGGTACCGTTTTGGTTTTGCGGTTGCAAAGGTAGACATTTATTTTGATTCCAACAAACTTTCTAAAGAATATTTTTCAGTTTAACTTCCCTTAACAACCGCAATCCTATACATTTCCTTTCGGATCACGTACACAAAATAGGCGCAACCACACTCATTCTCAACTGCTTAGACAAATCGACTCTAAGATCTTGCACGAGTTATCGATTCGCTTACTTTTCTTGTGATTCACCCCAGCCTTGTGAGCGCAGTTCAAACTCTTGTCCATCACGTGCCACCAGGTAACGACCAAGATTCTCCTTGGTGATATAACCTATTTGGCGTACACCCTCAAGCGCTTCTACCTTTTCATGGTCGCCTATTGGGACGGTGAAGAGCAATTCATAGTCTTCACCACCGCTCAAGGCAGCCGTGGTAAGATTCATATTAAACTCTTCACAAGACGCTGCCGTCTGATAATCGATAGGGATATTCTTCTCATAGACCCGGCAACCACAATGGCTCGCCTCACAGATATGACGCAGTTCGCTAGCCAACCCGTCAGAGATATCAATCATTGCAGTGGGTCGAATGCCCGCCTCAGCAAGTTGCAGAAGCACATCTCCACGTGCTTCGGGTTTGAGTTGACGATCAATGAGATATTCTTTGCCAGCAAAGTCGGGCTGAAAATCCTCTACCATCTGACGATTAGCTTGCAGACTTTTGACCTTTGCGTCGTCCTTATTATCCAGAGCTTGCTTCATCTTCTTGTTATAATCGTCCACTTGTTGATAGTAGACCATCTTCTCGCGCTCTAAGATCTGAAGGCCCATATAAGCCGAGCCAAGGTCGCCAGTGACGCAAATCAAGTCGGTTTCTTTCGCTCCTTTGCGATAAACAACGTCTTGCTTAGCAACCATTCCTACACAAGTGAGGTTGATGGCAAGTCCCGTATAGGAAGAGGTAGTATCGCCACCAACGAGATCAACACCCCATTTCTCACAAGCTAAGCGCAATCCGGCATAGAAGCTTTCTACGTCTTCAACCTTAAATCGCTTACCCAATCCCAGCGAAACGAGCATCTGCTGTGGCTTACCATTCATAGCAAAGATGTTGCTCATGGTAGCCATCGCCACCTTATAAGCAAGGTGCTGGAGATCAATATAGGTCAAATCAAACTGCACCCCCTCCATGAAGAGTTGCGTAGAAAGCAAGGTTAGATGTTCACCACAATCGATAACGGCACAATCATCCCCTACCCCTACGAGCGAATTGGCATTATGAAGCGTAAAAGGAGCCGTTACGCGATCAATCAAACCAAACTGTCCGATTTCTTTAATGTCCATTTCCGAATACTATAACAATATTATTAGGAACGATTAATCATCTCGCGCATCACCATCGTCATGATGGGCTGAGCAGCATTAGCTGCTTGCTGCACTTCCTCATGATTGACTTCTACCGGCACATCAAAGCCTCCAAGGTCGGTTACCACACTGATACCAAACACCTTGATACCACTATGACGAGCCACAATCACCTCAGGCACGGTGCTCATACCTACCGCATCGCCACCCAAGAGGTGATACATACGATACTCGGAAGGTGTTTCGTAGGTTGGACCTTGCACACCAACATATACACCGTGCTTCAATACGACACCTTTCTCTTGCGCTATCTGATCTGCAAGAGCGATGAGTTCGTGATCATAAGCTTCGTGCATATCGAGGAAACGAGGACCTGTGGGGAAGTTTTTGCCACGCAGTGGATGCTCGGGAAACAAGTTTAGATGATCGGTAATGACCATTAGGTCACCTATCTTGAACGTTGGATTCATACCACCTGAGGCATTGCTTACGAAGAGCGTTGTGATTCCGAGTTCGCTCATCACACGGATGGGGAATGTGACCTCCTTCATGGAGTAGCCTTCGTAGAAGTGGAAGCGTCCCTCCATTGCCATTATATCCTTTCCTCCAAGCTTACCGAAGATCAGTTTGCCGGCATGTCCCTCTACAGTAGATACGGGGAAGTTGGGGATATCCCTATAAGAGAACTCGTAACTATCGGTTATCTCGGAAGCTAATTGTCCTAGACCGGTTCCCAGAATGATGGCGGTGGTTGGACTTGTGGTCATTTTGGCTTTTAGCCAAGATGCTGTTTCTTGAATTTTTTCGTACATAGCTTACTATTTTTTCATTGAAATGCTCCTCCTTTCCTAGCATAATCTGAACGCGAATAGGGAGCACATAGATATTGTTTCTTACTTCGTCGCTAAGTCCTTCGACTTGTTCAAGCCTCGACGCATCCTTCTCTGTGGTGATGATGATACGTGGTTCGGGTAGTTGCTGATAGGCTTCATTGATGCGACGCACGTCTTTTCGGCTGAAAGCGTGGTGATCTGGGAAGGACAGCGGATGAATCAGCGGTGATGGTTTGGGCTTTACCATTGCTTGTGGACCTACGTTCTTGGGCGTCTCATGCACGCCAGAGATATAAGGCGTGAGGTCCAGCTCCATCTGTTTGGGCGATGCAATACCAGTGAGCAGCAACACATGATGGTTGAGAATGGAGTCGAGCGGACGTTCGGCAGTGCCATACAGCTGATGCAAAGCATCGTAACAGATGCAAGAGAAATAAAGTTCTTGGTATGGATAGAGGTTCATCGCCTTGGTGAGCACACGATAATCCACCGGCTTGAGGTTGGCGGGACACTTCGTAACGATCACTATATCAGCCCGACTCTTACCACTTCGCGGTTCTCTAAGGCGTCCGGCGGGTAGCAATTCATCGTAAAGTATCAATCGATGATAATCCACCAAGAGGATATTGAGCCCTGGCTTGACATATCTATACTGATAAGCGTCATCTAGGAGCACCACGTCCGTGTCGTTGGTTTCTTCGTCTGAGGTGAGCCTATCGATGGCTTTGCATCGGTTTTTGTCCACTGCGACATAGACATTCGGATACTTCTTCTTCATCTGATAAGGTTCGTCACCGATCATTGGCATCGGAGTGTCCTTGTCTGCCAAGACATATCCACGGCTCTTACGCTTATATCCACGACTTAGCACCGCCACGCGAACCTTATCTTGTAGGAGCCTTATGAGGTATTCGACGTGTGGGGTCTTACCAGAACCGCCCACCGTGATATTGCCTATCGAGATAACTGGCAAGCGAAAGCTACGACTCTTGAGTATCCCCAAGTCGAACATATGATTGCGGAAACCCACTCCTATGCCATAAAGCCAGCTCAAAGGGCGGAGCCACTCATTGATTTTGATAAAATCGCCTTCCAAATATACTGGGTTATTAAGGGGTTAATGATTCCGTATGCGTTCTCTCCTTTATTGTATATTAGGGAAGAACGGCATACGTGCTTGCAGCGGATTATAGTTATTCACATCCCGAATGAGCATCAAGGGCTGATAGTATTCGCCCAGAGCTGCCTGCAAGTGTTCGTCAAGATAATTGCCATTACCAGTCACACGTGAGAATAGCTGCGTCAAGAAGTCCTCTTCCGCGGGATAGCTATCGGTGTGATAATCGGTCAACTTGGCTAGTTTGGCAGCTTTATCCACGGCTACATCTAGTCCACCAAGCTGATCCACAAGTTTGATTTTCAGCGCATCCTGTCCCAACCAAACGTGACCTTGCGCCACCTTCTCTACCTGATCAATGGTCAGGTGACGACCTGTTGCCACACGTTGACGGAACAATTTGTAGCCACGATCAATCTGTCCTTCGAGCAAATGCATCTCGTCAGCAGTGAACGGACGGCTCACATCACCAAAGTCGCTATACTTATTGGTCTTGACAATGTCAAATTTCAGTCCCAGTTTATTCTGTAACAGACCGCTAAACTCAGGCACGATGCCAAAGATACCTATCGAACCGGTTAGCGTGGTAGGCTCTGCCACAATCCAGTTGGCAAAGCTACTGATGTAATAACCGCCTGAAGCAGCCATGCCGCCCATCGATACCACAACGGGTTTCTTGGCCTTGAGCTTCTGTATCTGATGACAAATCTGTTCCGAAGCATAGGCTGAGCCACCGCCAGAGTTGACGCGAAGCACCACTGCCTTGACGTTATCGTCGTTCATCAAGTCTTCAAGATCTTTGCAAACGGTCTGCGCATCGATCACATGTTTTTGGTTTGCTATACCTGTAACGCCATCAACGATATCTCCATAAGCATAATAGACGGCGATTTCATCACCCTCTTCCACCTCATTATCAGGAGCATTGACCACTTCTTTCGGTGTTACTTGTTGTACAGCATCGTCATCTTCCAGTCCCAACTTACGTTTGATGATTTGCTTCACCTCGTCCGTGTAGCAAAGACCATCAACGAGATGGAGCTTCTTATAGTTGGATGCGTCCATCAGCACCACTGCGCTATCAGCATAGGCATTGACCTGTTGTGCTGTGAGATGGCGACTAGCTGCGATGTCTTTTACCACATTCTGCCAGATTCCATTGAGATATGCGGTGGTCTGAGCACGATCCGCATCACTCATCTTCTCACCCGTAAACATCTCGGTTGCGCTCTTATAGGCGCCCACCTTGACCACTTGCACGGCTATACCCACCTTTTGTAGCAGATCTTTGACAAACATTGGCTTTGAAGCCAAGCCGTGCAGATCCACCACACCTTGCGGATTGACCAGCACTTGGTCTGCCACCGAAGCTAGATAGTAGCATGCTTGGGTATAGCTATCGCCATAAGCGATGATCCATTTGCCACTGCTACGGAAGTCGGCTAGGGCTCTACGCAAAGCTTGCAAGGACGCATAAGAGTCGGGGGCAAACGCTCCCGCTTCGATATATATACCCTTCACCTCATCCGCGGTCTTGGCCTTGCGGATAGCAGTGAGCATATTATCAAGCCCCATGGACGATGTGACACCACCTTGCAACTGCTGCAAGGGACTGGTCTGGGCGCGCTCATTGAGCGTTCCGGACAGATTAATCACCATTACCGACTGATCGGGTATAGATGTGGTCGTTTCCTGACTGGCCGCGATGCCCATAAGGCCTATAAGACCGAACAGGAAAACAACGAAGGAGAAAGCCATCAAGCCCACCAGTGTGGCTAAAACGTATTTTAAAAAGTCTTTCATATCATTTATAAGCTTTTTGGAATAAGAGGCTATTCTATGCAAAGTTAAGGATAAAAGATGGATTAACAAAACGTTTAACCCATTTGACCTAAGTTTTTTAAAGATTTCACGGATAATCGCTGATTCTCATTCTGAAAGCCAAGAAAAGACCAACCGCAACTTCTATCGTTCCTTATGGCACGAAAGATAAGCCGAAATGACAACAAACAACGACTAACAATGCTTTTCTATTGATATACAACAAGAAGTAAATAGAATACGCCGGTGAGGTAAATTCTATTTGGAAAAACCTTTGTACCTTTGCATTTGGAAATTTGACAGAGCTCAAATCGATACAACAAATAACACATTATATTCAGGAAATGGTCAACGAAACACAAGCAGAAGCGGAGATTATCTTACGCAGAAAATTGGACTTATTGCTCAGAACGGGACAGATTCTGATGGAAAGCAATGCCGACACAAGCCGCATCAAACGTAACATGAAGCGTGCCGCAGCCTACCTCGGTCTGCCTGAGGAGCAACTTCACATGCAGATCACCTACAATGTGCTGCAAGTAAACCTCAGTGACGAGACCCATTCGTTTTCTAAGATGCAACGTTGCGATAAGCACGGAATCAACATGGAAGCTATCCAAGACATCAGTCGACTGACTTGGAAAGCCATTCAGGAGGATTATTCGCTTGATGATTATAGTGAAGCATTGGAAGAAATAGCCACAAGAAAGCGTCATTACTCTGACTGGATGGTTGCCATCTGTGCCGGATTTGCCTGCGGTGGATTCTGTATCCAGTTCGGTTGTGACTGGCCTGCGTTCTTCTACTGTTCGATAGCAGCAATCCTTGGCAACCGTCTGCGTATGTACCTCAACCATCTTGGGTCAAACATCTACGCTGATATCGCTATCGCTGCCTTTGCTTCTACCATGCTAGCGTGGCTCTCTACGTTTATCTCTACGCCTGAGTTTATGGCTTATATACCCACAGAGCTACAACCCGTGTTATTCTCCAAGACCCCTTGGCATCCTCTGATGGCTTGTGCTTTGTTCATCGTGCCAGGCGTTCCACTGATCAACTTCGTGAGTGACATGCTGGACAACAACATCGAGATAGGTCTAGTCCGTGCCACGAGCACCTTGCTGATGGTACTGGCGATGTCGTTTGGTATCGCACTGGCTATCAAGGTATTCAACATTGACAACTTTGTCAAGAACCTCAGCATGATTCCTCACCACTCTTTTGGCGAGTTTGCGTTAGCAGCAGCCATCTCGGCTATGGGCTTCGCCACAATCTTCAACGTCCCCAAACGCCTCATGCCATGGATTGCTATTGGCGGTATCATTGCTGTATGCTCACGCAACTTCATCAACTTAGGTGCTAGTAACGGCAACATCGGTCTAGATCTAGGTCCGATTATTGGTTCGCTTTGCGGTTCAGCCATCATCAGTATTATTAATATTAAGGTGGTGCACATGCTTCATACGCCCCATCAATGTATCACGATACCCGCCGTTATACCAATGGTTCCAGGTGTGTTGATGTATCGTGCGCTTTACGGATTCATTGAGATGCAAGGTGTAGTAGGCGAACTTACCTTTGCTGTTCACAACGCAATCAATGGTTCGCTCATGATTATCATGATTGCAGTAGGTGTGGATATCCCCAATGTATTTGCACGAAAGTGGATTGCTCCCAACCGCAAGAAGAAGCTTGAGAAGCTTATCGAAGAACGTAAGAAGCGAGGAGAGTTTGTTGATCTCGAAGAAATCGCCTAACGATATACCTTATATATAATAACGGCGGGTATGCTAAGAAGCATATCCGCCGTTATTGTTTTCATGTTGTTCCTCTCTACAATCAGTAGGCAGAGGCGTAGATTATACGTAAGTCTCTAGGAACTTGATTGTTCCTGACACCTTCAACGTGGTAGCTGTAGCTGGGATAAGCACCGACTCACCGGCTGCAAAAGGCACTGCTGGCTGACCTTCCACCTCAATCTGACCTTCGCCTTCCATACCGATGAAGATCACAAAGCTATCAAGGTCGCTGTAATCGAGGGTCATAGGCTCTGTCAGATCATACACCGATGTGGTGAAATAAGGACATTCCACAAGACCTACACCTTCGTTAAGCTTCGGTGTATACTGTGTACGATAGTCGTCTTCTACGCTGTAATCGATGCATTCAGCAGCTTGTTCGGTGTGGAGCTGACGATAGTTGCCATCCTTATCCTTACGTTTGAAGTCGTAGATACGATAGGTCACGTCAGAAGTTTCCTGGATTTCGGCGAGGAAACAACCTGTACCGATGCTATGAATGCGACCTGCTGGCAAGAAGAACACGTCTCCATCCTTCACCTGATACTCTGAAAGGGCTTCGGTGATGGTATCGTTTGCCACCATTTCTTTATACTGTTCGGGTGTGATGGCTTGCTTCAAACCGCTACGCAGATTAGCGTCTGGCTCACTCTTCATCACATACCACATCTCCGTCTTGCCACGAGAGAAACCGCTCTTCTGCGCCAATTCGTCAGTAGGATGTACCTGAATGGATAGTTGCTGGCGTGCATCGATAAACTTGATGAGCAAGGGAAACTCGTTACCAAATCGCTTGTAGTTCTCCTCACCTACGAGCTTAGCGCCTTCTTGAGCCAAGAGGTCATTGAGCTTCATGCCTTTAAAGGCACCATCTTTCACTACACTTTCGTTATCTTTGACACCAGAGATCTCCCAGCTCTCGCCTACTTGCTCCATGCTATCGGTGAGATGCTTGAAAGGAATAATCTTGTCACCACCCCAAATGGTTTGTTTAAGAATGGGTTCAAACTTTAAAATTTCCATCTTTATGTATGCTATTTTCTTTTGAATGTTTCTGATTGAATATGCGTGAGGACTTAGATGACCCGTTTGATCTTGCGATACTGCTCGCGAAACTCGGTAGGCGAGCAACCTTTCTTGCGCTTGAAGATACGATTGAAGTTGCTCAGATTGTTATACCCGCAGTTGAAACTGATATTGGATATACTCTCCTGCGTGTTGAGCAACATACGCGTAGCGTTGCCAAGACGGATATCTATAATATAGTCGGACAGGGTGCGTGAGGTGTGAAGCTTGAAGAATCGGCTGAACGAACTTTGGCTCATATTAGCCAAATCAGCCAAGGTTTCAAGCTTAAGCTCATACATATAATTCTCATTGATATAGTTCTTCACTTTGAGGATACGCTTCGAATCGTCCTCAATCTGCACCTTAGCATAGCTAGAAGTGGCCAAGGTGTGCGCTCCCTCCGTAGTAGCAAGGGTGTTGAGGATGGTGAAGAACACGGATATTGCCTCAAACTTATCTGTGATCTTGGCCAGTCTGGTCAGATCATTGTACACCTTCATGATTGCGGGCATAGAGAATGCCATTCCTTTCTTAGCCTCTTTCATCATGTGGCGGATAGCTGAGAAGGGTGCTTTCATCAAGAAGAGGTCGTCTTCATCAAAGGCAAACTGAATAGTAATCTCCCTTACGCGCTCGCTCTTGCACTGATATTGTTCCCAAACATGCTCTAGATCATGGGATGTAATCAGCGCCAAGTCATAGTCGCCGATAACCTCTGCCGAATCACCGACAATGCGACGCACACCAGCAGCGTGCTCCACAAAGTTGAGCTCGTAGCATTCGTGATTATGTATTGGATAATCAAACTCTTTCTTGTATCGTTCTACGATATAGAGGATATCACTACCATCGTCCAAAGGCGTGATTTCGTGCATTACGTGATATTCGGTCATAGATATAGGGTATTAGTAAACGGCCACAAGCGAGGGCCTTATCGCTATGTGACCGTTTGCAAAGATACGAATTTATATGTTTCGTTCCAAAATTTCAAGACACATTCTCGAATTGTGATAAGGACATTTCCAAAAGCCCGCCTTGTCATCGTCAAAGTTTAACGTGCCATCGGGTCTCACCGCCCAGTGCCATTCGCCATGCACGCGGTCAATGATTCGCTTCTGTATATAGTCCCAACAGCGTAACGCCACACCTAGCGCTTTCGCATCACCGAAGTGTTCATAGAGGTTGGCATGGCCGATGACGCTCTCACAGAGCACCCACCATTGGCGCTGCTCGTCTATCTCGCCCGTGTCTAGCCACTTCTCATAGACCATACTGCCATCAGGACGGAGGCCTTCATCGGCAGCTAAGGCTATCTTGCGAATGATGGGTTCCACCTTCTTGAGCACCTGTTTGTCACCCAAGACCAGTGCCGTCTCATGGAGCAACCAGCTTGCCTCGATATCATGACCGAAGCTTTGGATATTGCGCTTGCCGTTCCACGCATCATCAAAGAAGAGGTCTAGATGATAGGTCTCTTTATTGAGCAAGACATTAAGGAATATATCCAAGAGGTTGTAGGTCGACTTGGTCACAGCATCAAGCTCCTCTTGATACTTGGTTTCGCCACGATTGACCGCTAGGCGAAGGGCACGTACCAGATTGGTATAAGGCTCGATGATATGTAGGTGGGTATTCATCGTGCGTGAGCCATTCTCATCCTTGTCGCTCAGACGCATATCGGCGATAGGTTGCCAGTCACGTGTGAGGGCTTCGATGTATCCGTTATGCTCACTGTCGAAGGTGTGTTCCTCAATGTCATGATACAGACGGAGCGCACACTGCAGTGCTTCCTCGTCACCTGTAGCACGTGCCAGCTCACTCATACCATAGATGGTGAAGCCGATAGCATAGGTTTGCTTCTTGGTGTCCACTGGTTCGCCGTCGGCATTCAAGCTCCAGTACACCCCACCATACTCCTTATCGATGAAGTGTTCCAAGATGTATCGCTTCGCACGGATAGCCGCTTCGAGATAAGACATATTCTGCAGTACGCGATAAGCTGCAGAGAACGACCACAGAATACGGGCATTGAGAATACAGCCCTTATCTGCTTCGGGGTGCAACTGATCGTGTCCATCCATCTGTCCGTAATACCCGCCATGATCGGTGTCGGTCATACGATCAATCCAAAAGCGCAAAATGTTCCCCTCAAGGGTTTGGCGCATTTGTTTCTTTAGTTCTTCCATTTCTCTATCTGATATGAAAATAAGGGTACAAAAGCCACAATCGCAAGAGCTGCTAGGATGGTATTGTGGCTTTGTACATATAGGTTTATTTCTTAATAGGATACTTGTAAGTGAGCCATAACATTACCACACATACCACTGCGGGGATGATTGAGAACAATGCCCAAATCATTGTGCGCACTGAGTCGGTAATTGAGGTCGGGTCGATGATGGTGTTTCCGGCTGCGTCAATGGTATTTTTCATACCTGCCATACCTAGGAACAAGGTTACAAGAGAACCTGAGATGGCTGTACCAAACTTCTGTGACATAGTACCTGAGGAGAAGATTAAACCTGTGGAAGACACGCCGTTCTTCTCGGTAGCATAGTCGGCCACATCCGAATACATGGACCAAAGCAATGGCGAGTAGAGTCCTACACCGATAGAGGTAAGGACCACTACGGCAATCATCACCCAGATATATTCCTTCTGCATGGGGATGAAGAAGAATGCAACGGAGAGTACCAAGCAGATAACGCCTGAGATGAAGAAGGCTTTACGCTTTGAGCCCACTTTCTTGGTAAACCATGGCGATACGGCACCAAAGACCATACAGGTCAATTCACCAAAGGTCATGAACACGGTATAGTTGATAATCAATGTGCCTATCTCGATATTACCATTGAGGCAATAGGTGAACATGTAACTGGCTGCGGCATAACGGAAACCATTGAAGAAGTTGGTACAGATTCCCATCAGTGTGAGGTAGATCCAAGGCACGTTCTTCACCAAGTCGGCAAACTGCTTGAAGGAGAACTTCTCTGCACGAACGGGCTTGAGGCGTTCCTTGGTCAGCAGACCACAAGCAAGGGTCATCACGGCTGCTATCACACCGAAGATCACACCGGCTACACCATACTGATGTGCGTCAGCGCCACCGATAAACTTCAATACGTAGGGCCAAGAGAGCAAGGTGATGAAGCCCATAGCATATGCACCCACCATACGGAAGGATGAGAACTGGTTCTTCTCATTGTCATCCTCGGTCATCACACCGAGCAAAGAGCCATAAGGTACATTGACCATGGTGTAAACTGCCATCATCAGCAAGTAAAGGGCATAGGCATAGATGCGCTTACCTACGGGACCAAAGTCGGGTGTCTGAAGCAGCAAAGCAAAGATCACGCCGAAGGGGATAGCTCCATAGATGAGCCAAGGACGATAAGTACCAAACTTTGACTGGGTTCTGTCAGCCAAGCTACCCATCAAGGGGTCGGTCACCACGTCAAACATACGAGCGATGAGCATCAGTGTGGCTGTATCATAGAGGGTCAAACCGAATACGTTGGTGAAGAAGAAGGGAAACGCGATGGACATAATCTTCCATGTGATACCACCTGCAGCGGCATCACCCAAGGCGTAACCAATCATTTCTGCAATAGTTGCCTTTGACTGGGAGGCACCCGTTTTATCTAAACTAATTGACATAGGTTCTAGTTATTATATAAAAATGTTGACTTAAAAGATAAAGGAATGGCAGGCACTACCCCCAGCACAGGGAGTGGTGTCTGCCGATATGAAACAAAAAACTATTTGTTGTTGCGATTCTTAGCTACAAGCTTCTTGATGGTCTCAACACTAGCAGAAGTGGTGAATCCATCTTCTGGTGTGTTCATGCAATAGTCTACAAGCTTATCGATGGTGCTTGTTGCCACGTGCATACGGGTATCAGAACTTGCATAATAGATGAACACCTTGCCATCCTCATCAGCAATCCAACCATTAGCAAACGCTACGTTCATCACGTCACCGATATATTCGGGACCTTGAGGAACGAGGAAGTAGCCACCAGGTTGAGCGATGACACGTGTAGGATCGTCAAGCGCAGTCATGTACATATAGAGCACATAGCGCAGACCGCTGGCACATCCGCGTACACCATGAGCGAGGTGCAACCATCCCTTAGAGGTCTTGATAGGATGAGGGCCCTCACCGTTCTTCACCTCCATGATGGTGTGATAGTGGCGCATATTGATAATCTTCTCTTCCTTCACCTCAGCGTGCTCGATGTCATCTACCAAAGCCCAGCCGATACCACCGCCTGAACCTGCATCGATGAAGCCATCCTGTGGACGTGTGTAGAAGGCATACTTACCATCAACAAACTCAGGGTGAAGCACCACGTTGCGTTGCTGGCTAGCCGACTTCAAGTCGGGCAGACGATCCCAGTGGATCAAGTCCTTGGTACGAGCGATGGCTGCGGTAGCTGTTGCTGCTGAGAGGTCACCGGGCTGGCTGTCATCATGGCGCTCAGCACAGAACACACCATATACCCATCCGTCCTCATGAGCGGTCAGACGCATATCATAGATGTTGGTTGCAGGCACTACATCGTCAGGCATAGTGATAGGTTCTTCCCAGAAGCGGAAGTTATCCACACCGTTAGGACTCTCTGCTACGGCAAAGAAGCTCTTACGATCAGCTCCTTCTACACGCACTACAAGCACATACTTGCCGTTCCACTTGATGGCACCACTATTGAGGGTGGCGTTCATCATGATACGTTGCATCAGATAGGGGTTGTCCTTCTCATTGAAGTCGTAACGCCATTCCAATGGTGTGTGTTCAGCGGTGAGGATAGGGTTGACATATCGTGTGTAGATGCCATTACCCCACTCTTCTGCTACATTCTTCTTTGTAAGAAGTTCTTCGTGATGCGCTTTGAGTGCTTTTACTTTTTCGTTGAATTCTGACATGACTTTTTTATATTTTTATTTCTTACTTTTCTTCTTTGCTGTTTTCTTGGTTTGGGGTGCTGCAGGAGCTACATCCTTGAGGAAGAGCGTCTTGGGATCGCTATAGAGTTTGCGGAAATCCTCTGCACAACTCTTGCTTGGTGCTGGGCCAAAGTTTTCCTCTGCTTGATCCCAAGCATTGCGCCAAAGGAGCACATAGCTCAACTTGAAGTCCTTAACCGACTCCCACAAGCCTTTGGTAAACCATTCTGCATCAGGTGTGTTGCGGAATCCGGTCTCGGCTACACAAGCTATCTTGTTGTGATCGGCAGCCACCTTAGTCACCACGGCAAACTCTTCTTTCATCTCTTTGATATACTTTGCGCGGTCAGGACTAGCATAGAGGTCTGCACCAACGAGGTCCACGTATGAGTCGCCGGGGTAGAACTTCATGAAGTTTTCTTCCGTTTCCTGTGGTGTACCGCCTGGGCTGTAAGCATAGAGCAGATTGGTCACACCATGTTCCTTGAGATAGTTGACGGTGTAACGATAGAGCATCTTATACTGGGTAGGTGTGCACGATTCCTTGCCCCACCAAAACCAGCCACCGCTCATCTCATGCCAAGGGCGGAAAATCACGGGAATCAGTTCGCCTTTAGCAGTTTGGAGCGACTTGAAATAGGTCACAAGGATATCCAACCAGCCATTAAACTTAGCGTTGAGCGCACCTCCAGGCAAGATCTTACCTACGGGATAACCGGATGGATCCCAAGCATCTTTGCCTGTCTCAGGGTTATAGGGATGCCAAGAGATGGTCACGATGCCACCACGAGCATGCTGATTGGCCACTTCCTGACGGATGCGGTCAAAGGGAACGCCGTCCAAGCTCTTTGCAGCACCATTCTCGATGTTACCTAGCTCAAATCCCATCACAGCGGGATAGTCGCCACAGGTCTCTTTCACATCAGAACGATTCTCGTCCCATTTCCATGTAGTACCATACAAGGGGTCGTCTTGGTGACCTATCATGATACCTTTATCTTGCAGTTTGACAAGGCGGTTGCGTAGACCATCAACGGGATTTCCCGCCAAGGCTGTTGCCGCTATAGCTAATGAAGCCATCGTTAAGATCAGTTTGTTCATTATCTTAGTATTAATGTTGTTGTTCTATTTCAATCTACATAAAGGATTAGAGCCCCATCTGCTTGACAATCCAAGCGAGCCATTCATCCCATTGTTCTTGATACCAATAGTGTCCGGTCTTCTGATATACGGACAGTTGCTTAGGTCCAGGATAGACGTTATAGAGGCCGTAAGAAGATGTTGGGGGCACCACATCGTCGTTATATCCGAAGGAGAACCACGCAGGTACATTGCATCGGCGAGCAAAGTTGACACCATCATAATAACGTGCGCCTTCTATTTTCATTGCATCTGGCTTGCCGTTATTATAGAAATAATGTGGCCAACCGCCTGCCACGTTGTGTGCTTCAGCCTCATAGTCGCACATGGCATCGTGCACTGCAGCAAAGAATGTGACACGCTTATCGAGCGCTGCCGTAGCGATTGAGAGGAAGCCGCCTTGTGAAGATCCTGTCACACCAAGCGTCTTACCATCCCATTCGGGCAGAGAAGCGATATAGTCGACGGAGCGCACAGCACCGGTAATCACTCTTCTATAATAGTTGTGGTATGGATCGTCGAGGTTCACTGCCCAATAATTGTTGAGCGCACCGCCAAGCAAGCGGTCATACACCTCTTGTTCCATGGTTACTGGAATGCCGTGTACACCCACCTCTAGCACGATGCAACGACCCGGTGCGGTATAGCTATCACCACCATAAGGACGAACACCTGCTCCAGGAACACGCAACAAGGCGGGATACTTACCCGGTTTCTTAGGCACAGAGAGGATGCCATAGAAACGTGAGTTGGGTCCGTCATTCACAAAACTCACCTCATACACATTGTTATCCTTATTGCAACGCTCGGGCAGAAGAGTCATCGTAGGATTGAGATCATACTGACGTGCTGCGTCGAGAGTCTCTTTCCAAAAAGCATCAAAGCGTTCGGCATCCTTTGCGTAAGGCTTAATCTGCTCAGGCGAGAAAGCTGCCGTGCACAAGCCATCGTATGATTTGCCATCTACATGGGCTGTCACCTTGAGACGATAGAAGCCCGCAGTGGTCATTTTGCCTTTCCAACGAAAACAACCATCGGTAAGCGTTGCCTGTTTCTTGACATCGGGATACATCACGGGACCGGCTTCATAATCTATCTGCACCTTGTCCATCACAGCGCCCGACTTAAGAACTCGCACTTCAAACTGAGCCGTTTCTCCTATCTTATAATTCCAATCAGGATGATTTGCTGTTACTAAGACTTCGATGTTGTTACCCCGAATCTGTGCAGAAACGGGTAACAACAACAGTAAGCCTACAACTATAATAACTAACCTACTAATAATTCGCATCTTGATAAATGTTGCTTGCATAGCTGATAGATTGTTTAACGGTACAAAATTACGATTATTTTGTACAATATCATAATACTTTTTTATTAAAGACTTTGCCTAATTGAGCAAAATAAATCTATCCTCAACAAACGCTGTAAATATAGTATCATAGAGGCATAAGACAACACTTATACGGCGAGAGCACATCTATCAGAATACCATGGAATAGATATGATAAGCTGAAAGGTGTCAGATGACAAGAGGGATTAATTTATTTTTCATCAAGAATTAATTTATTTTACAAGGAAAAACAAATTGTTTTCTATCCCCAAAGGGGCAAAAAGAACGGGGAAAGTCTTACGTTTCAGATCGTAAAACTTTCCCCGTTAGAGAATTATCCTAAAGGAAATAACTACTTCAAGAATACATCTTTGAGTGCATCTACGATACGCTGCTCATACCAGTCATTGGCTTTACGGTCATAAAGACCCATCCACCATAAGCCGGTCGTGTGTTCGTTCTTCAGCGCGGTAGCCACGTATGTAGCATACTTCACGCGCTCATCCATGCTCTTGTTTTCATCGATGGCACCAAATTCGCCAAAGACGAATGGCATATCCAGGGCGTTAGCGCGATTCTTAACCATAGCGACGATATCGTCAATCTGACTCTTGCAGTCGTCATCAAAGACCTTGATGTTCCAGTCGTAAGCATTTCCATCAGCATCTACACCACTGTTATCGTTACAGAAGTTGTATGGATCGTAGCTGTGAACGGTGAGATAGAGGTGGTTAGGATGCACATCGGTGGGTTTCTCTAAGCCGTTGAGTGCTGCCGCAGAGTTGCCCGTAGCCGAATAGGTAGTAACGGCGAGGTTGCGGTAAGCATTGTTTCCACCAGTAGAACGTACCACGTTTACAAAGTCTTGTTGCAGTTTGTTGATGGTCTCATAGTCAGCGCTTCCTGCTGCAGGTGCGGTCCAAGAGTAGTTCTTGTTCAAGATCTCATTGAAAGACTCGAAGATCAGGTGATCACCATAGTCTTTGAAGTGTTCAGCAATCTGTCGCCAAATGGTCTGATACTTAACCGTTGAGGTAGCATATGCATCAGGATCGGTGGTAAGCCAAGCACTAGAACCTACATCGTGCATCACGTTGAGAATCACGTAGCCGCTATCCTTGAGAGCATAGTTGACCACTTCCTCTACACGGCTCATCCATGTTGCATCTATCACATCGTTCTCGTCCATGTGTGGAGCCCATGTGACAGGAACACGAACGACATTGAATCCTTGTGCGTGGATTTCATCGATCATCTCTTGTGTGGTAACTGGCTGACCCCAAGCGGTCTCGTATGCTTCTACAAGCGCACTACCTGTTAGGTCCTTAATCTTATCATCCCACCATGAGCCACTAGGATTAGACTCTAAGGTGTTACCAAGATTGTAACCCATCTTAAACTTACCCACCATGGTCCAAACGCTCTCGAATGGATCATCAGGATCAGTACCTACACCTTTCTGTGTCACAGTGACCACCTGGGTGTAACCTCCAGAGGTCAAGGTGATGGTAGATTGGCGATTCTCACCGCTGTTCTTCTCCACTGATACGCGGATATAAGCACGTGTGTTGGTAGCGGTGGTGTCGGTATACTGCCATCCGTAGCCGGCATGAGGAGTGATCTTGAGCCATGTGGTGTCAGCTTCGGGCACCTGGGCGGTCCAGTCGCCATCGGTCTTCACACCGATCATGGTATAGGCTTCGGCTGCATTGAAACTGAGTTCGGTAAGGCTGTTGCCATCCTTATCGGTCACGCTCAGTCCCGTTGTTGTTACAGTTTCCTCGCTATCGCTACAGCTCTGGATGAAGAGAGCTGCAACAAATAGGAGCAAAAATCCAAATATCTTTTTCATATTGTTATGGTTCAATTGTCAATTATTTACTTGGAATATAGATCACACGAACGTTGTCAACCTTCACATCCACCTTACCTTTGACGGTGCCTTGGTTGATTGACTGGATGCGGAACTGATTGAGACCGATGGTTCGGATATCTGCAAGAGTCTTACCTTGGTAGCAAGCAAACTTGCTCAAAGGTACAACGGCTCTGTGCCATTGGTTCTTGGGTGAGAGACCGGTGATATCCTGAAGCACAGGACCATCAGGGAAGGCTCCTAGACCTGAAGCGTAGTCGGCCCATTCGAAGTTGTCATACTGATTCTCAGCATCGCCAATTGGGAACATAGTGTAACGGAGGTAACCCCAGTAAACGCCGTTGTTGAAGTCGCCAGCGTCATATACATCCATGGTGAAGTAGAGTTCGTCTGCCGTTGCAGTAGAAGGAATGTTGTTAGAGAATGAGAACGTGTTGCCATTCCAGTCTTTACGGAAGAAGATCATCGTTCCCCACCACTGGGTTCCTTCGCTTGCTACGTTGATATACTCATAGTTGCCATCGGCTGTTCCACCATCAACAAGGGTAGCCTTTGGACTCCAACCATTGTCTGCTGCATCGTCATTGTCGAACGTTGCAAGCAAGGTGGTATAGTCGTAGAAGCGTGATGCAGTGGCCGAACCACCAGGAGTGGTCACTGTGATCTCGGTTGCAGAGTTCTCGCTTGGCTTCTGAGCGAATGGGATGAAGATAGAATCTTGTGTCTCAGAAACAGAGAACTGACTTGCATCGAGGGTTACGTCACCATAAGTAACGCTTTCTACCTGAACAAACTCACGTCCAGTGAGAACCAAGGTCTCGCCAATCATTGGCATATCGTTGGATACGCTGAGGATGACAGGCTTGCCAGGACGCTTGTAGAAACCTACGTATGATGTACCTGCTGCACACTCTACAACGATAGCACCGCTATCAGGCACTTCTGATGATAGCTTAACGCCAAGCACAGAGGTGGTCTCATAAGCTTTGGTTTCGGTGTTGAGATGATGGTCTTGCTTCACATCGAAGTAGGAAGCGACGTCATAATGATTGCCAGGCACTTCGGTCCAAGTGGTTGTATCAAGCGCAGCCGACTGTGCATCGGTGATGTACACCTTCTTCACATCCACAAGATTGAGACCATAAAGACGCACGGTGTCGCCTGACTCACGTGGGTATGCACCCTCTAAGCGCTGTACCTGTGGACCAGGAGCGGTCACCTTGAAGGCGTACACGGCTGAACCGTGGGTTGTTTCTACGCGGATCTCATCGGGAATGGTGCTATCAAAGGCTGAAAGCTTGAAGCCATCTTTCTCTGAAGGGATAGTTACGATGATGCTGTGGTCGGTGTTCATCGTCGAGTTGAAGTAGACACTCTGATCGTTGATGTACACTTTCAAAGCACCACCAAGGTTGTTACCCATGATGGCAATCATCGTTCCGGCACCTGCATTGTCGTAGGTTGCATCGTAACTATGATTGATGGTATCGCTGAGAACCTTGACACCGGTGATCTCCGGCTGGCCTCCTTGATTGTCATCATCGCTACATGCTGTCAATGTCATCGAGAAAACAGCGACAAACAATAGCAGCAACATACTGATGGATTGATTTATCTTTTTCATTGTTCTACTGTCTGAATGATTAATTTTCGGTATCATTGCCAAAGTCATAAGCCTCTGGTGTCTTGTTGAAATACGGGTTCTGGATCACATCGCTTTCAGGATAAGGCATGAAGACGTTAGCTTCGCTCAGCGTGATAGCCTGATAGCCGGTGACATAAGAGCTTACCAAGTTGTTGTAATTATAGGTATATTCTACGTTGGTGCCCTTTCCTGCGATGGCAGTGTTGTCATCCTCTGAGGTAGCGAGGTGGTCGTTCCAGTAGACATTGCCTGTCTGAGGATCCTTAATGTACCATGTGTTTACGCCTGGAGGGATACAACGATAGCTGTATGTGCCGTCTGCGTTCTTGCGGATGTCTCCTTCGCGCATCTCACAACCGCGGTGCTGCTGGTTGTTGAAGAAGCTGAGCATGGTCTGAGGTTTCCAACGGTAGTATGTTACCATATCCCACCAGTTGAAATACTCCATACAGAACTCGATGCGACGTTCACGGAGAATCTCGTCAAAGTTTAATGTGGTCAGCGGACTAACGCCGGCACGTGTACGCAAAGCATTGATTGCAGCCAAGGCTTGTGGGTCTTGCGTAGATGTTTGGTTACCGAGCAGAGCCTCAGCCTTCATCAGATACACGTCTGCAAGACGCTGGATGTATGTATTCAGAGGTGATGCCATCTGGTCAAGGTGGCCGCCTGCATCGGCTTTAGTACCGAGAACACCCTTCTTGAGCTGCATCCAGTTGTGATCATAAGTGTATCCGCCTTCTGCTTGCTTGATATAAGAGTAGTAAGAACCAGGCGTAAAGAAGGTAGCTTTGATACGGATTGAGTCAGCTGGATCTTCGTTGTAAAGGTCAATCATATCCGTAGAGGCAATCAGTGAACCACCCCAAACGTTAACATCGGTCACCTCTGAGAAGCACAAGTCAGAGTAAAGAGCATTGAGGGTACCCCATGTTCCGGTGTTAGGATCGGCCCAACGCATAGCGAGAATGGTTTCGCTATTGTCATTGTTCTGTGCTTTGAACAGGTCAGCGTAGTCGCTCATGAGTGAATACTGACCGCAGTTGATCACTTCATCACACAAGCTGACCACTTCTTTGAGGGTTGCCTCGTCGCGATTGTGGTCAATCGTGCTGCTTGCATCCCATCCGCTCTGTGCCAAGAGTGCCTTTGCAAGCGCTGCCTTAGCCGCATAACGTGATGGATGATAATCGGTTCCAGTCTCTGGAAGAAGCTCGGCTGCCTTGCGGAAGTCGCGAATGATAAACTTAAGAACGTCGCTTTCTGGGTTGAGCGGACGTATAGGGTTGTCCACCATGGTTTGGTTGTCCTCGAAGAGAATCACATCACCCCAACCGCGAAGGAGGTAGAAGTAAGCCCAACCACGCATCAAGTAACATTCGCCCTCGGCTGCGTTCTTGGTTGCTGTGGTTACCTCATCAGAACATTTGGTACGTACATTGTCCAAAGTAGCATTCGCCAAGGTCACAACATTGTACAAAGAGGACCATGCTAAACCCATATCCTCGGTCTGTGCGGTAACCTGGAACTTAGCAAACTCGGCACTTACATAGGGGTTCCATGCGTCGTTGGCACGGTAGGAGCCCATACCTACGATGGCACGGCGGTTAAAATCGAACCAAGCACGGTTGTAGAGCGGTTCGGTACCTTTGCGCACGGCATCGTCAGAGGCGTAGTATGAGTCGGCAGTATAATTTCCTTTCGGTGTCTGATTAAGGAAATCATCGCCACAACTGGTTGTTACGAGAGCCAAACCAGCCAGCGCAGAAGCAATATATATATTTAGTTTCTTCATTGTTTCAATGATTTGATTATCTGGTTAGAATTTCACTTTCAAGCCAAAGGTATAGATTCGCTGAGAAGGATAACGATAGTTGTCAATTCCTTGGAGCAGCACGTTCTGCCCTTGAGCACCGATTTCAGGGTCATAACCTGAATAACCGCAGATGGTGAAGAGGTTCTGGATGTTACCATAAACCTGCACCCATTCTACATGCAAGGGGTTGAGCCACTTCTTAGGAAGGTTCCATGCGAGTGACAACGACTTCAAACGGAGGTAAGAACCATCTTCTACGAAGCGGTCGCTTACACGGTTGTTGTCATTAAGAGATGTTCCGGCAGCACTGATGCGCTGTACGGTTGGATTGTTTGACACATAAACGTTAGAGATATCAGTAGCCGAACCATTGGGATCGATAAGATCCACGTGTGCGTAATTGGCCACTTCGCTCATCTTGTTACCATATCCTTGGGTGTTGGTGTGCTCCTGACGTACCAAGTTATAGATGTCGCCACCGACAGAACCATTGAGGAAGAAACTCAATTCGAAGTTTTTCCAAGTGATAGTATTGTTCAAACCGAATGTGAAATCAGGGTTAGGGTCACCGATGTAAGTACGGTCAGCCTCAGTGATCTTACCATCGCCGTTGACATCCTCATAGATATAGTCACCTACCCAAATAGAGTTTTGTGCGATAGGTTGTAGGTTTCCGTTGGTATCCACGGGTCGAGCCACTGGCACACGATTGCCGCTGGCATCTAGAAGGTACTCTCCGTTAGCGTTCTTCTGGTAGAAGTCGCTCTCACTCTTGAACATTCCGATTACCTTATAGCCGTAGAAGCGACCTACAGGACCACCGATGGCACTCAGGGTATAGGTGTTTGTGCTGATTGTACCAGAGAGAGCTGATCCTTCACTGTTCAGTGCGGTAAGGCGGTTGCGGTTGATTGACAATGTAGCACCGGTGCGCCACTGAAGTTCAGGCTTAGAGATGTTGACTGTATTGAGGGTAAATTCGACACCTGTATTGCGGATAGCACCAGTGTTAACCCAAGGTGCGGTCATACCCATGTAGTCGTTATTGATGACGTAAGAAGGCAAAGCTGCTTGCATCAAGAGGTTTTTGGTCTGCTTGTAGTACCAGTCCACGATGAATTCGATGCGGTTGCGGAAGGCAGCAAAGTCGATACCGACGTTGTAAGAGTTGGTACTCTCCCACTTCAAGTTAGCGTTTGCGAAGTTGCCAGGATAGTATCCGGTACCCCAAGCGGTAGCTGTGTTGGCCATTGTAGCACCGTAAGCATATGAAGAAGAGCTCTGGTTACCCACAAGACCCCATCCTAGACGTAGCTTCAAGTTGTTAAGCCAGTGTGCATTCTTCAAGAATCCTTCCTGAGAGACGCGCCATGCGAGAGCTACAGAAGGGAACCAACCCCAACGATTGTTCTCACCGAAGCTTGAAGAACCGTCGGTACGGAGGGTTGCGGTCAACATATAACGATCGAGGAGGTTATAGTTTAAACGACCGAAGTAAGACTCAATGGCCCACTTTGTACCATCATCACCACTATTTACAGCCGTTGATTGGTCACCAACGTTAAGTGAGTGGATGGCGTCAGTGATGTATCCGCTGCGCGAACCAGACAAACTTTCCCAGTTTCCCCACTGTGCTTCATGACCAAGCATAACCTGAAGGTGATTGTTCTTGCATGGATCAAAGTCGTATGTAGCATATTGCTTGAATGAAGTGTACTTGTTCATTGTCTTAGTACGCGTACTCAGGCTCTTGCTTGTGATGCTACCATAAGTATAATAAGGTGTAAAGTAATAGGTGTTGCCCCAGTTTCGGTTGCCACCATATTCGATACGGATGTTCAATCCCTTAAGCGGTTTGATGTTAGCAAAGGCATTATAATCGAGCTGATAATTGTCTGTGCGGTTCTCTTTCATCTGCGCCTCAAACAGAGGGTTGCTATAATAAGTATTGTTACTGTCTTCCTGTGGGAATCCGTAAGTGCCGTCTGGGTTACGAGGAGCCACGTCTGGGAACTGATTGAGGGCGGTATTGATCACGTTATTCTCTGTGAACGTGATGTTCTGACGCGTGTTTGCGTAAGCAACATTGAGTCCGGTCTGCAACCAAGAAGTGATATTGGTATCAAAGTTGGTACGGAAGCTAGCACGAGTAAAGCCCGATCCGATACCCACACCGTCCTGATCGAGATAACCACCGCTCAGTGCGTAGTGCATATCCTTAGTACCACCGCTGATGTTCACGTTGTGATTCTGCATGAAAGCGGTCTGGAACAGCTCTCTCTGCCAGTCGGTACCATTGGTAAGGAGCTCAGGGTGAGCATAGTCGGTACGTGTGCCCCAACCTTGGATGGCTGCGCGTACATTATAGAACTCGGCATATTGAGGAAGATTCATCACATCGAGATACTTTGGCATAGCCTGCCAACCGATGTATCCATCATACTGAATCTTTGCCTTACCTTCATCACCGCGCTTTGTTGTAATCAAAACGACACCATTGCTAGCGCGCGAACCATAAATTGCAGTAGCTGAAGCGTCCTTCAACACTTCGATGCTTGTGATGTCGGCAGGGTTGATGCTGGCAAGCACAGAGGTGTTAGAAGAGGTGTTACCGCTCATAGCGATACCATCAATGACGTACAATGGCTCATTGCCACCAAGTGAGTTGATACCACGGATCTGCACAGAGATACCACCACCAGGCGCACCTGAGTTTTGCATCACCTGCACACCGGCCACACGTCCTTGCATGGCTTGTTCCAAAGAGGTATTCACACCTTCCTTGATAGCTTTCTCATCGATAGACGAAACCGAACCGGTGAGGTCGCTACGTTTCATTGTACCATAACCTACGACCACCACTTCATCAAGGTTACTAGCATCGCTGCGTAGCGTTACCTCAATGCGGGTCTTACCAGTCACGTCAAGTGTTTGGCTCTTATAGCCCACATACGAAACGGTCACTTTGTTCTTACCAGCAGGAAGCTGCACAGAGAAGTTACCATCAAGGTCGGTCACGCCGCCACTTGATGTACCTGTGACCTGCACGGTGGCTCCAATGATAGGCTCGCCATTGGCTTCACCGTCAAGAACGGTACCCGTCAATGTTTTCTGAGCATAGAGCTGGCATGTCGCAAGGACAGCCATGAAAAGAATCATTAACTTTTTCATTCGTTGTTTTAGGTCTAATTATTGACTATTATTGTTAGTTTTTCCTATTCACAAATAATGCGCTTTGATGCGCAGAAGGGATTGTCAGTTAGTTGCAATAGTTACTTTGTGCAAAATTAATATGTATTTTTTAATTCATATTATATTACATTTACAATACCTTATACTATTTTTGCAATTTTCAAAAATGTTAAGATTTGCCGACTAAAGGCTTTGCTTAGTAAAGGGAAGAAGAAAGGACATGCAACTCAAAACTGGCTGCATGTCCTCACATCTATGTATTAATACCTATTGAAGGAAGAATGTATTACTTAACGATATACTTACGACCGTTCTGGATCACTACACCCTTGTAGTTCTTGCTAACGCGTTGTCCAGCAAGGTTATATAGAGGAGCGTTCTCGTTGAAAGCGGGTTTAGCAACGGTAGGAGTAGCGATTGCAGTCACATAATCCTTTGTTGCGAAGTAAACAGCCTTTACTTTCACTGTACCAACCTCTGCGTTTTGAACAGCTACCTGATCGATAGCGTTCTTGCGTGCAGCGTCAAGCTCAAGGAGGCCCTTGGTTTCACCAGCTGGGATAGATACACCAACGTTGTTTTCTCCTTCGCCATCAGCTTCGTGATACTGTACCACGCCCTTTACTTCGAATGCTGCAGGCTCTGCCAATTCGAATACTGCGTAGTCGAAATCGCTTGCGTTGTAAGCGCCAAGCCACTTAGCTGCGCCACCCCATTCCTGCTTGAATTCAACAGAAAGCGTACCATCCTCGTTCACTGTAAGGCCTTCACCATGCCAAGCACTCCAACCCTTAAGGTCTACGTTGCTTGTCTCTGGCTTAACAGGCTCATTGCCAGCAGCGTCTGCTTCATATTCAGCATTGGTACCAGCGTATACCTGAGCCACCTCGCAAGAGGCTGCATCAGTAGCCGACTGCAAGAAAACCTGGTTCAAATCATTCAACGAACCAGCCAAAGCTGCGTCACTGAGGTCGATCTTAGCAATCTTGGTACCTTCTTCAATCATCACGTCTGTGCTGCTTACAGAGCATCCTTGGAACTGAGCAACAAACTTCAATTTACCAGTAGTGGGCTGTGAGAATACCACTACGAGCACTTCGTCATTGCTTGCGTCATAGCCGCCAATCCAATAACCAGCACCTGCCCAAGCAGAAGTGTATGTCACTGTAGAACCTTCCACTGTACATCCTGAGCCCCAAGAGCTCCATGATGCGTCAAATACGTTCTTTGCGTTCATTGTAGCCACGCAAGCTACCAACGCTAAAAGTAAAGTAAAGATTTTCTTCATTGTACGATTGTTTTTAGTTATAGATTTTATTAAATAGATTTAGTTCTCTTATTAAGGTTTAGATTGTCA
>CAVHUZ010000031.1:0-1900 GCA_963639545.1 Bacteroidaceae bacterium | reverse complement strand
AATCAGCAATTATTTTGCTTTATCTTTTTGATTTATGGTACTATCTTGCTTTTTCCATCCGTTCGGTCTTATTTTATCTGCTTTAAGTGCTTAGCTTCTGCTTTGATCACTTTCAGCGTCGACTGATCGGTCACAAAGACGCTGTTAAGGCCTTGCTGTTCCTGTGCCGGGTCATTGGTGTAATCGTCACCTACCTGCCATTGCTCATGAGCGGGCTTTGCGTAGCCGCCCCAACCCCAGAAGTTGCAACCAGCAAAAAGCCCTTTCTGTTCGGCATTTTTACCAATAAGGGAGAACACAAAGCGGTAATAATCGTCACGAACACTAGTGCTTGAACTTGGTGAGAACGAGAATCCATCACGTGGGAAGCCAAACTCTTCCATCACAAGTGGCTTACGCAAACGCTCGCAGATAGTGAGGTGACGTGCGATATAGTCTTGTGTGTTCTGGCAGCTCTGCTGAAGGTCTTCACGGAGATAGTCCTTTCGTGCCCAACTCCAGTTGTATGGCCATAGATGGACGTTGCAATAGTCGATGTTCTTATCTGCACTGATGCGCTCAAAGCAACCATAATCGTTCTCACAGCCCCACGACCCCTCTGTACCAATACTGATCAGGTGGTTAGGATCTAGACTTCTGATCAGCGCAGATGCCTCAGCTAGCCATTTCTCAAAGGCGGGAAGGGCTTCCTTAGAGAAAGCGCGTGGCTCGTTGCCGATCTGCCATGACATGATGGCGGGGTCATCGATGTATCGCTTCCCGGTATAACGATTGGTGCGTCCGAGGATGAATCGCACATAGTCGTAGAACAATTGGTGTGCCTTTTCGTTGTAAGCATATTTCTCAACAAACTGCATGAAAGCGGGATAACCCACCTCATTAGGACGCGGCGCTTTGCCTTCACCTGCCCATTCAAGGTACTGGCCATATCCACCGCTCCATTCCCATGAGTTGTTCAGATAGAGTACGGCTACCATTTGGCGCTTACCCATCTCAGCAAGGAGATAGTCGAGGCCGGCAAGAATGGTGTCATTATATACACCTGGGCGCTCTTGCAAGGTGGGTTCCACCTTCGTGGTAACACCGCGCTCGCCGTCTGAACCTACGAGAATACGCAGATTGTCTATACCCACCTTCTTCATCGCATCCAATTCCTTGCACAGACGCTTGCGGTTGCCGCCCTGTCCCTCTGAACCAAGGATGGCGCCATACCAGAAGTTGGTACCTATATAATAATAAGGTGTACCGCCGCGCATAAACTTGCCGTCCTTAACGGTAACAAATGATGATTGTGCCATGACGGGTAATGATAAGAACCAGCATGCCACAATGAGCATTGCCGATTGTAGAGTGAATCGTTTCATGATTTTATAGAAAAAATATCTAAGTTAGTATGGATGCAAAGTTACATAATTTTCAAGCCTTGAATAACATTTATATTGACTTAACCAACCACTATTTCGCCTTTTCATCCTGTTCCGAAGCAACTTTTCTTCCTTCTAAGAACAAGGCTACAAGAAATAAGCAAACTATATTTGAGGAACAAAGACGTTACGAAATATTTTTACAGATAACCTTTTATAATTCGTATTTTAACCAGCAATGGGTTATCCGACGTGATTTTCGAGAGTTTTGAAACACCAAAATCACAACTCACTCATTATCTTTTGGTTAGATCAAATATGTCATTTTAAAATAGATTTTTCCTATAACAAAATTGCTCCAAAACACGTCCCATCTTCCCAAAGGATACCTTTTACCTCCCCAAACGTGCCCTTTTAGATGCCAAAAGAGCCCCTTTTGGAACGCGATTTAGCCTTACTTGTAGTGCAAAAAGGCCGATTCACGATTTCGATTTCGGCTCGAAAAGGCCCTGAAACGTATATCCATCGTATATGAT
>CAVHUZ010000030.1:9252-27377 GCA_963639545.1 Bacteroidaceae bacterium | reverse complement strand
CAAGAAGCCCGTAACACGCTCATTCTGTCGGACAAAGTGAATATTTTGTTTGATTTCCAAAATCTTAAATACTTTTTTCTTGTTTTGTTCGTTTAAACAATAGTTGCTTTCTTGGAAGATAATTTCCGTTTGCAAAAATACATAGATATTTGAAAAAAGCATTAACTTTGCCAATAAATTAAAATAGATTAAATGAAAAAAATTGTTTCTGCCCTGCTCTTAACACTTTTATGCTTAACCAGCAAGGCACAACAAAGCCAAACAGAATATAACTTTCTGCGCCTCCCCGTTAGTGCTCACGCAGCTGCTTTGGGTGGCGACAACATCTCCATTATTGAAGATGATGCCTCGCTTATGCTTCATAATCCTGCGTTGGCGGCTTCGGTTTCGGATGGAACGATAGGGCTCAACTATATGAACTATATGAGTGGAGCCAACTATGCTAGCGCATCATACACCAAAGTGTTAAACGACAAAGCCACGTTAGGCGTTGCTGCCAACTACGTGGGCTATGGCGAGATGAAACAATTCGACGAATCGGGCATACAACAAGGAACCTTCTCTGCCACCGAATTAGCCGCAGAAGGTATCTTTGCCTACTCTCTTGCAGAAGGTTTAGTGGGTGGTATCACAGGAAAATTTGTCTATTCTTCAATCGCAGGGTACAGTTCAATGGCGGTTGCGGTTGACTTAGGATTAAACTACTATGATCCAGAACATCAATGGTCACTAAGTGCGGTGGCAAAGAATCTTGGTGGTGAGGTAAAAGCGTACGACGAGACGTTTGGTCGTTTGCCTTTCGATTTGCAATTGGGTGTGAGCAAGACCTTTGAGGCATTACCCGTACGACTTTCGGTAACGCTGATAGATCTTACCCATTACAATTATCGTACCGCCAATCACTTAGACCTTGGAGCAGACATTCTGCTTTCTGATCAAGCTTGGATTGGTATCGGATACAATTTTCGCAAAAGCAATGAGATGAAGATCGGTTCATCCGAAGACGCTAGCGCTCATGGAGCAGGTCTCTCGTTCGGTGCTGGATTAGGACTAGAACGATTTAAGATAAATCTTGCCTATGGCAAATACCACGTAAGTAGCCATTCGCTTATCATCAACCTTGCATATACTTTATAATAATTGCTATGGAAAAGAAGATTACAATAGCCATTGATGGACACTCGTCCTGTGGAAAGAGCACAATGGCAAAAGCACTTGCACGTCGCATTGGTTATATCTATGTTGACACAGGAGCTATGTATAGAGCCGTTACTTTACTGGCTCTAAGAAACAACCTTTTTGATAATAACGGGAACGTAGATGCCGTACACCTTTCGGAGTTGTTACCTAAGGTAGATATTAAGTTTCAGCTCGATCCTTCTACATCAAAGCCACATACGCTGCTTTCAGGAGAAGATGTAGAGAGCGAAATCCGTTCAATGAATGTTTCCCAACATGTGAGCAAGGTAGCCGAACTAGCCGATGTACGCCAATTCCTTGTGGCACAACAACAAGCCATGGGCAAAGACAAAGGCATCGTGATGGACGGACGTGATATTGGCACCGCTGTCTTTCCTGATGCTGAGCTAAAGATCTTTGTCACCGCGTCAGCTGAAGTAAGAGCTAGTCGTCGTTACGAAGAACTCAAGCAAAAAGGACAAGAGGCTTGCTGTGAGGATATCAAAGCCAACATAGAGCAACGCGACTATCTCGACTCTCATCGCGAAGTGTCGCCTCTACGCCAAGCTCCTGACGCGCTTCTTCTTGACAATAGCCACATGACCATTGAAGAACAAGACCAATGGCTATATGAAGCGTACCTTCATGCTTGCGAGTAAAGCATAAACAGGTACGGCATCAACTCCTACCCTATCATAGATAACAAAGAAGCCCTTTCCTGTTATTTAAGCTTTTAAAAAAGCCTTCCCATTCTATCCTTTCAGAATGGGAAGGCTTTTATCATAAGGATATGACTCTCTTGCAAGTAAACTCAAGCGAGTCTTTGCTTCTATTATGCGAGCGTCACTACCACTTCGTGCTCACCGGGAGCGTAAGGAATCTGATTTCCTTCTACAGATTGTCCATCTACCGTAAGCACGCAGTTGCCCTTTTGTTTGTGATCAGGATTCTGTACATGTATTGTGTAAGATGCATCTCTGAAATGGCGCTTCACGGTATAGCTTGTCATCGTATCGGGCACGCAAGGATCAATTACCAATCCGTCATAACCGGGTTTGATACCCAAGATATATTCTGACACAGTCAGCCACATCCAAGCAGCGGTACCAGTCAACCATGAGTTCTTGCCTTCACCAGGACGATAAGCATCCTTTCCGGCTACCATCTGGCAGTTGACATAGGGTTCCACCTTATGAAGCGTCTGATACTTTTCTTCTACATAAGAAGGAAGAATCTTCGTATAATGCTCCCAAGCGTCGTTACCTCTGCCACTTACCGTCTCACCAATGATGACCCAAGGATTGTTGTGACAGAAGATACCAGCGTTTTCCTTGTATCCTTCTGGGTACGAACTGATTTCGCCATAATCCTTATAGTAATGAGTGAACGCTGGATTGTTCAGCACGATACCATGTTCACATTCCATACGAGCCTTAACAGAATCGAGCGCATGATCACACAAACCTTTCTCTAGACCTATTCCTGCCATCGTACACCATCCTTGGCTCTCGATAAAGATCTGTCCTTCCGCATTTTCTTTACTACCAATCTTATTGCCATAATAGTCGTATGCACGCAAGAACCATTCTCCATCCCAACCATACTGCTCTACTGCGGCTTTCATATCGTCAACATGCTTCTGCATACGTTGTGCTTCTGCGTCTTGTCCGATACGTTTGCATAGTTCTACATAGTCGGTTGCCGTTACTACAAACAAGCCTGCAATCATCAAGCTCTCTGCTTTGCTGCCTTCGCTCTTGTTCTCTGTGGTCTGGAAACTTTCGTTAGGATCATCACTGAAGCAATTGAGGTTCAAGCAGTCGTTCCAGTCAGCACGACCGATCAATGGCAAATGATGTGGGCCAAGATTGTTGACAACATGGTTCAGAGAGATTGTCAGATGTTCAAAGAGCGTCTTCTCGCTGCCCTTCTTATTGTCAAAGGGCACCATCTCGTCTAGAATACTGAAGTCGCCAGTCTCCTTGATATATGCCACGGTACCAAAGATCAACCAGCATGGGTCATCGTTGAATCCGCCACCAATGTCGTTATTGCCTCGCTTGGTGAGAGGTTGATATTGGTGATAACATCCGCCATCAGGGAACTGTGTTGATGCAATATCGATGATGCGTTGGCGAGCACGTTCGGGAATGAGATGAACAAAGCCCACTAGGTCCTGATTAGAATCACGGAAGCCCATTCCTCGACCAATACCGCTTTCGAAGAAGCTTGCCGAACGACTCATACAGAAGGTCACCATACATTGATATTGGTTCCAGATATTCACCATTCGGTTGAGGCGGTCATTGTCACTGGTAAGCGTAAACACGCCCAGCAAGTTGTCCCAATATGCTCGGAGCTCCGCAAAAGCCTCATCCACCTTTTCGGATGTACCATACTGTTCGATGATAGCATGCGCCTTCTGCTTGTTGATCTGATGATCTAGACCATCTTCAGCGCTTAGGTTTCCTTGTGCGTCAACCCACTTCTCATTCTGCTCATTCTCTACATATCCAAGGATAAACACCAAGTCCTTCTTCTCACCAGGTGCGAGAGTGACGTCTAGCTGATGTACGGCGATAGGGCTCCATCCATGTGCCACGCTGTTGGTGCAATGACCAGCAGCAACGACATCGGGGAGGCTCTTCTCCGAATAGAGTCCCATAAAGGTCTCTCTATCTGTATCAAAACCGCTTACAGCCTCGTTAACATGATAGAAAGCATAATGATTGCGGCGCTCACGATATTCGGTCTTATGATAGATGGTAGAACCTTCTACCTCTACTTCACCAGTAGAGAAGTTGCGTTGGAAGTTTTCCATATCTGTAGCCGCATTCCACAAGCACCATTCTTCAAACGAGAACACTGTCAGATGCTTGGTCTCCTGACCATGATTGACTAGGGTCATGCGTTGCACTTCACAATGGCTGTGTAGCGGAACGAAGAACAACAAGCTAGCTTCTACATCATTCTTGCTACCTGTGATGCGGGTATAGTTCATACCATGACGGCACTCGTAGCTATCAAGAGGTGTGCGGCAGGGTTTCCAACCTGGATTCCAAACCGTATCTCCGTCCTTGATATAGAAGTAACGGCCATCGTTGTCCATCGGCACGTTATTGTAACGATAACGTGTGATGCGTCTAAACTTAGCATCTTTGAAGAAGCTATAACCACCAGCGGTGTTGCTAATCAGTGAGAAAAAGTCTTCATTGCCTAGGTAGTTGATCCAAGGCCAGGGTGTTTGGGGATTGGTAATGACATACTCTCGATGCTCATCATCGAAATGTCCGTAACGTTTTTGTTGCATTTTACTGTATGATTGTTTAATTCTTTTCTATCAATATACGTGCGTCCACGGCTACAACGTGCTCCGAATCAGCCAGTAACGGATTGATATCCATCTCCTTGATTTCCGTAGCGAAGCGGAGCAACGTGCTCAGACGTACGATGATCTCGGTGTAAAGGCGTTCGTTGATACCTTTTTGTCCACGTGTTCCTTTCAGAATCTTATATCCACGGAGGGCGTGTATCATAGATTGGGCTTCGTTCATGGATAATGGTGCCAAACCGCTTGCCACATCCTTAAGCACCTCAACAAAGATTCCACCTAAGCCGCAAAGCACTACATGGCCAAAACGTGACTCATATTTGGCACCGATAAAGAGTTCTGTACCATGTATCATCTTCTGAATCATAACGGCATAAGCGCCTTCAATCTTCATCATACGGTCAAACTCCAATTGTAGATGTTCCTTACTGCGAATGTTCAGCGTCACGCCTCCCACATCGCTCTTATGAACTGGGCCAACAACCTTTGCCACAACGGGATAGCCCATCTTCTCTGCTTGAGCCACAAGGTCATCTTTGTCCGTGCACACTGCTTCAGGAACCATCGGAATACCGGCGCACTCAAAGAGTGCTCTGACCTTATCTGGCGAGATGTATCCATTTTCCTCTATGCCATCAATGATCTGTCTGATACGTGGTACATCCACACCTGCAAGGTTCACATCCGTAGGAGCTGGCAAAGGCGTATTGCGCACACGGGCAAGGGCGGTAGCTAGCGTCACCTCATCGGCAAAGTTGACATGTCCTTTGGCTATAAACTCAGCCACCTCTGGCCCAGCCGTATTCAGACATGGGAGTATCGGGAATATGGGCTTTGAGCATTCGTGTATCTTCTTATCCAGCATATCATAGGTTTCATAGAGCTGCACCAAACCTGGCGAACCGAATATCACAAAGATGGCATCGGCTTCAGGGAAATGGTATTCGCAAGCATCAATGGCTTTACCTAGATGCTCTGGCGTTCCTGTTGCTAGGATATCTATCGGATTCTGTACCGCTGAACCGGGCAGAAGATTGGCCTTGAGGGTATCAGCTGCCTCGCCATCAAACTTAGGTACGTTCATTCCGCCCTTGGACAATGCGTCGGTCAGCATCACGCCTGGACCACCAGCATGGGTAACGATGGCAAACTGATTGAGTGCACGATTGCCAGCTGCCGTGTGCTTGGAGTCTTCTTCTAACACCCAGAAGATACATCCGACGGTTGTCAGTTCCTCGCGACCAAAGCATCTCACGATACCTGCCTTGCGGAAGAGTGCTTCCACAGCCGAGTCGCTTGACGCGATGGCTCCCGTATGTGACGATGCGGCTCTGCTACCACTAGCCGAGCTACCTGATTTGATAGCTGCGATGCGGCAGCCCTTATGTATCAAGCTGCTAGCATGATAGAGAAACTTATCCGGATTTGAGATATTCTCGATATATAACAGTTTGATATGCGAATCGCGTTCGGGATCGAAGTGCTCGTCCATATACTGTAACACGTCTTCGATACCGATCTGTTTGCCATTACCGATGCTCCAAACTGAGTTGAACTGCAATCCTTTCTGTACGGCAGACTCAAGGATAAACACGGCTGTAGCTCCTGAGCCACTAACGAAATCGGCTCCTTTAGGATTGAGTTTGGGCACGGGCTTGGTGAATATACCATGAAAGCAATTGTTCATCACGCCTATACAGTTGGGGCCAATGAGTGACGCTTGATAACGCTCACAGGTATCTAAGATACGCTGCTCGAGCTCTGCGCCCGCTTGGGTCTCCTCTCCGAAGCCAGCAGAGATAATGATAAAGGCTCTAACATTCTTCTCTTTGGCTAGGTATTCGACGTAGTCGGGGCAAAACTTAGCTGCCACTACGAGGATAGCCATATCGGTCTCGGGTAGCTCCTTGACATCATGGAACACTTTGATACCTTGTATCTCATCTTCTTTGGGGTTGACGATACGAAGGGTTCCTTGATAATTGCCTTGTATAAGATTGCGTAAAATAGCGCCGCCAGGCTTGTGCACATTGTTTGAACCGCCTATAACGACGATGCTTTTCGGTTGTAATAGTTGAAGGTTGATCATAAAGAAGATGTATAAATAGTTGTTATTGCAAAGATAAGTAAACTTGAAAAGAGAGCCAAACTTTCCGTTTGCTTTTTAAATCTTCTTTTGGGCTTTTTGTGCGAGAGGCTTTCACGTTAATAGTAATTTGACATGAAATGATATTTATTTACCATCCCTACCCTTCTAGACGTGCTCCGTTGACATGCCATCGCATACATCTAAGGACCTGTCAAAGATACTTCAAGAAGGAAAAATAAATTATTTTTCAAGGAAGAATAAATTAATTTTCAATTAAAAATAAATTATTCTTTATGCCGAAAGCATTCCTTTTGCTAGATATCATCTTCTCTATCGACAAAGCAAACCACATAGAAGGATACGACAAACGGGCGTTATCGTACGCAATAACCATCGCTGCTACGAAGAGACATCCTAACTTGATGGTTACAAACCTTGAGAAAGCAGAGAGCTTTGGAGCAAAAAACAAATGTGCATCCACCGATAAACAAGCGCTTATCCGTGGATGCACATAATCAATAAATGATGCTGTCAAGAATCTATACGATAGCTTCCTTGATGCGTTCTACAATAAACTGCACATCGTCGTCACTGACCAAAGGACCACTTGGCAGACATAGGCCTTGATGGAAGAGCTCTTCGCTCACGCCATTGGTATAGGATGGTGCATCAGCATATACGGGCTGACAATGCATTGGCTTCCATAACGGACGGCTCTCAATATTGGCGCTATCTAGATAGAGGCGCATAGCCTCAACATTGGCGTTAGGTTCTACGGCTGTATGGATAGTTTTGGCAGCATGTACCACACCAGCTGCGCCACCAACGGCACCTTGCACCATATCGTCATAGGCATGTTCTTGACCTTTAACACGAAGCTCTGGCGATAGCAGAATGGTGCAAAGCCAGAAGTTGGAGTCTGATTCTTCAGAAGGATTGTCATGGAACGTGATTCCTTCCACCTTGCTAAAGGCCTCTGCATATAGGCGTGCGATATGGCGATGATGTGCCACATGCTCACGCAGCACGGTGAGTTGGCCTCGTCCAATGCCCGCACATACGTTGCTTAAACGATAGTTGTAACCAATGTGCTCGTGTTGATAGTAAGGATAGGACTCACGTGCTTGGGTAGCATAGAACATCACCTGACGTTGTGCTTCAGCATCGGGACAAACAAGCGCACCGCCGCCTGAGGTGGTAATCATCTTATTGCCATTGAAGCTCAGCACACCATATTGACCAAAGGTGCCACAGACCTGTCCACGGTAACGTGAGCCCAGTCCCTCAGCAGCATCTTCTATCAATGGTATGTCATACTTGTCTGCCACTGCCTTGACCTCATCTATCTTGGCGGGCATACCATAAAGGTACACCACGATAATGGCTTTAGGCTTACGGCCCGTCTTCTTCACACGGTCACAGATGGCTTCTTCAAGAAGCTCTGGATCCATGTTCCATGTGTCACGTTCCGAGTCTACAAACACGGGCGTAGCACCTTGGTACACCACGGGGTGACTGCTGGCACAGAAGGTGAAACTTTGGCAGATTACCTCGTCACCTGCGCCTACTCCTAATGCTATCAAAGCGAGGTGCACAGCGCTTGTTCCTGACGCCAAAGCTACCACTTGTTTCTGATCTAGGCTAGGATTGGTCTTGCCCCATATCACGTCTGGATTGTCTTCATGGGGCTTAATGGATGCTGGATAAGCTTCGGGGGCTAGATAATCGGTTTCAGCTTCAGAGGTTACAAACCGACGCAAACAGTCCTCAAACGCATTGACATTAGGGCCCAATGGCACCACCCAGTTGGTATCAAATGCTTCTTGGATATATTTCATTTCATTGCCGCTCATGTGAGCAAGGCAAAGAAGAACTCGTTTTTCTCTTCTTTCCATATTTGTTTGATTTATGTTTAGCTTGTTAATTTCTATGTTATATTGGGATGAGCGCTACCGCCTGAACGTCCGCTTCAGACCTACAAGTATTCGCTGTGGAAGATTTCGGAGGGTCATCGCCCTTATCTCGCGTGGCGCTAAATGGTAATAGAGTCGATACAGTTTGACTTTTGTCTGCAACGTATGTACATAGTACAAGAACGATGAACGAATCGCTTCCTTGCGTCCATACATTCCAAAGTTGCCCCCACGCAGCATTTGATAGATTATCTTTGATGTATATTGGTAATCGGAGGGGCGTGTAGGTATGAGCAGGTCGGCTTTGGGCAGACCAAAATACGTTTCCAATACCGCTTCAATGGCACAAAAAGCTCGTTCCACATCTAGGGCGCAGAGCATGGATCGAAACTTATCTACGTCAACCTGGTTGTGATAGGTATGTAGCAAGATAGCCACATCGCAAAACTGACGAGCGCCCACGCCTATCTCCACAAGATGATGGAACAGATGGAGAAAGGTGTAGAGGATGCATAGCTCAGGAGTGAGCGTAGCAATCTTTTGACCTTCAAGCGTCAAGATAGATGGTTGCTCAACGTCTTGCAAGAGGTATTGATCAAAGACGGATTGGTTCTGAGCATCAAAAAACTTAAACAAGTTGTAGTGCATCTCAAAAGGTATCTTATCCCATACAAAGCAGAGATGTTGATGCTCGTCTTCTTCCTCTTCCTCAAACGTCACTTGCCATGCTTTCAAGATAACCTCTTTGGCTTGTTCAAAGTGGGAGGATGGTATGTAAAAGTCGATATCACCAGGCACACGCAAGTCCCATTGGGGATAATGAACGGCCAAGGTTTGTCCTTTTACTATTATATAAGGTATATCGTGTTGAGACAATAGGGATGCCAATGCCACAACACCTTCGTTCATATACTGGTTAAGCTGCTTAAAGCGATGGGCTTCATGATAGAACAGAGGCACATCAGCCAGCCCCATCTTATACTGGTTGGCTGGATTGATTAATGCCTGTGAGATGAGTGGACTTACGGTTTGTTGTTGGGACAAGGTGAGCAGGGATTGCAAAGATTTGCTATCCAATTCTCCACCCTGTATGGTTGTTTGCCATAGAGACGAGCGGAGAAGCTCAAAAAACAATGTCACCAACTTATTATCCATTCATCGAATGTGTTATTGAATCACGTTGCTACTTTTCGGCTTTGGTTGCTGTGTCCAATACGGAGTAGACCGAATTGTTTGAAACATATTCGGGAACCATCTCTTTCATCTTAGCTACTATCGCCATATTGTCATAGGTATGGCATGTAGCAAGGAGTTCATGTATATCCTCTTCCACCTTAGCAAAATCGTATTGGCGTACCTGTGCAATACGAATCTTCTCATGGAAGGATGGCAAGGTGTTCTCGGTATTTGAGAGTACCTCCTCATAGAGCTTTTCTCCGGCACGGAGACCGGTAAACTTAATATCAACGTTCTTAGCACCGCTAAGCATGATCATTCGTCTAGCAAGGTCTACGATCTTAACGGGGGCGCCCATATCAAAGACAAAGATTTCTCCTCCCTTGCCATGAGTACCTGCTTCCAGCACTAGCTGACATGCTTCTGGTATGAGCATAAAGAAACGAACGATCTTGGGATCGGTCACTGTCACTGGTCCTCCGTTGCGAATCTGGCGCTCAAACAAGGGTATCACGGAGCCGTTTGAGCCTAAAACGTTTCCAAAACGTGTGGTAACAAACTGGGTGGAACCTGGTTTCAGACTGTGGTTGAGGCTTTGGCAATAGATCTCACATATACGTTTAGAGCATCCCATCACGTTGGTTGGGTTGACCGCCTTGTCGGTTGAAATCATGACAAATTTCTTCACGCCATACTTCACACTTAGGTCGGCTATCACCTTCGTACCCCAAATATTGTTCTGAACGCTTTCTGAAGGATTGTTCTCCATCATGGGTACATGCTTATAAGCGGCTGCATGGAACACATAATCAGGACGATAATGCTCAAAGATGTATTCCATTCTTTCCTCGTTGGCTATTGATGCCACGATCGTATGTGCCTTCAGGTGAGGGAAATGAAACTGAAGCATCAATCTGATGTCATGCTGTGGGGTTTCAGCTTGGTCTATCAAGATCAGCTCTGAAGGATTGTATTTGGCTATCTGGCGCACCATCTCTGAGCCGATGCTACCCGCTGATCCAGTGATCATGATTTTATGTCCGTTCAGCATCTCACCGATAGCATCCATATCTACCTTGATCTGTTCACGTGGAAGGAGGTCTTCGATACTGATCTCTTTGAGCTGGATGTGTTCAAAGTTATCGTTCTTATCCCATTCCTTGCTTTCCGTTGCCATGTAGATCTTCACGCCTTCATTGATCAAGAGATCCTGTAGCTTGTCATTCTTACGGAATAGCGTATTCTGCAATGGCGAAACCAACACGGCTTGGATGTGTAATTGCTTAATCGTATCTGCCAGACTATCATCAACGGCATACACATTCTCTCCCATGAGAATACGATCTTGGTACAAGCCGTCGGGCGAGAGGAATCCTTTGAGGAAGAAGCGGGAGTTCTTATTGTTGCGAATGTCTTTAGCCAGACCTATCGCACCATCTTTAACGCCGAAGATGAGCGTACGCATCCTAGACTGAGACCTACCCCAAACGACGTCGTACAACGTCTTGATGAATACGCGCATCATCACCATACCGATGAAACTGATGAGGTACATCAAGAATATCTGTCGACCTTCGAGCCTTATAAACTTCAGATTGTCAACATAATAGATCACATAATGCATCACTTCAGCCAAGAAGCAACTCACTATCATTGAGAAACCTACGCGCTGCAAATCGACAAACGAGGAGTAACGCAGCACACCAGCATAAGTATGAAATAGACGGAAGCCTATAATGTTGAATAACATATAGACGCATATCGTTTTAGAAAGAAGGCCTAGGTTGGCCACCGTTACCACGCCATGGTAATAAAGCCAAAAGACTAATATACCGGATAGATAACATATCAAACAATCTGCTATGAATATGGTCCAATAAGGAATTGCATTTCGAGAGAAATACCAGTTTAGTAATTTCCAAAAAGCTTTCATCTGTGTTATATATTTACCTTTGCAAAGGTACAAAAAAAAATAATAAGGATGTAGGATAATCGTTTCTAAATTATCTCACATCCTTATCTTACTTTGTCTAAATCAATGTTCTTGGTAAAGAGATATCTTTCTTCTTACATCATGCTAAATGGTTTACATCAGAGTTTTACCTTCTTAGCTTTGCCGCCACTCTCATTGCTCATTCGGTCAAGAGCGGTCACTACATACACATATTTGGTTTTCCCGTCGTTATAAGGGAGCAAGAAGGACTGATCATATGTGATGCCTACGATGTGCGAAGGATCGTCTAAATTTTGCTTTTCACTGCGTGCAAAGCGATAAACCACATACCGATGAGCTTCGTCTTGCCATCCCTTACCCTTCGGTGCTTTCCATGTGAGCATGTATCCGTTCTGCGTCCAATGGGGCTTAAGCTTGCGTACAGCTTTAGGCGCTTTGTCATCAATAAAGGGCATCAGGGGTTGCAAGGCGGGATAACGCCAGTAATTGGTGCGAAGCATCGTACCATAATTGCCCGGATTGTCAACCGCCATCTTGGCATACCATAGCACCGTGCCGTTCACGTTCTGCATCTGTTGATGCAATCGGTGCTTTGCGGGCATCTGATGACTCTTTGCATTATCAGGATCAGCATATTTGACAGTGCGTTCTACATCCTCGCCAATAAACAAAGGACGGTTAGCTGCGTACTTATTCCACCAAGTAATCAGCTCTTTATAGTCGGCTGCACGATTGCCAATCTCCCAATATAGCTGAGGAACGCAATAGTCGCACCAACCATTGTTGACCCATTTCAGCACATCGGCATAGAGTTCATCATAGTTTTGCAAGCCTCGGGTGTTGCTTCCGTTAGCCGGATCGTTCTTCTTGTTACGATAGATTCCGAAGGGCGAAACACCAAACTTGACCCAAGGTTTGATGCTATGAATCGAGTCGGATAGCTGTTTGACAAACCGATTCACGTTCTCTCTACGCCAATCGGCTATGTTGCTAAAGGTTGAGTTATACTTGGCAAAAGTGGCTTGGTCAGGGATAGCGAGTCCTGAAACGGGATATGGATAGAAATAATCATCGATATGAAAGCCATCAATGTCGTAGCGGCGCACGATATCATCGGCTATCTTGCAGATATATAAGCGGTTGGCAGGAAGGCCTGGATCTAGAACTTTCAGCCCATCATAGTCGAACACCTGCGAAGGATGGGTTACCGCAATATGGTTAGAAGCCAGCGTGTGGGCCGTCTTGGTCTTTGCTCGATAAGGATTGATCCAAGCGTGAATCTCCATTCCACGCTTATGACACTGCTCTACCATCCACTGCAAGGGATCCCAATAAGGACTAGGGGCTACTCCTTGCTTACCTGTCAAGAAATGACTCCAAGGCTCATAAGGGCTAGCATAAAGTGCATCACATTCGGCTCGCACCTGAAAGATGATGGCATTGACACCATCTTTCTGCAACTCATCGAGCTGATAGCTCAGTGTGCGCTGCATCTCTGCTGTGCCGATGCCTTGAAACTGTCCATTAACACATTGTATCCATGCACCACGAAACTCACGTTTGTTGGTTGTGGATAGATTTTGTGCTTGTCCGTTGCTCACACTCGTGCATAGCAACGCAAGCAAGGCTACTAGATTGTTAAGAAGTGGATGTTTGATCATTATTGGTTTATTATCGTTTTGTTTGTTTATTCGTTTGCTTCTTCAGCGCCATTCTGTGAAAGCGGCGTTCTGCTTGTATCACATCGTATAGCTTACGGGCATTGACCACCTTTTGCATTTTTAGGTGATATTGCTTTTCTATCTGTCGGATTTCTATTTCGATATTATCACACTTTGCAACCAGTTTTTCAGCTTCTTTGTCTGAAGATGGCTTCATCTTACGAATCTGATGCAACTGGTTATGAAGGTTGCGCTTCTGGCTTTGCATCTGCCTATATAGTGGGAACAGTTTGCCAGCCTCTGCTTCGGAGAGGTGTGCTTCTTTCGAAATATATGTCTCTAGATTGGCTTCAAACCTGCGAGCATCAAAGTGATCTTGCGCTTTGACAACAAAAGAAAAAGCACATAGGAGTAAAAACAGGGTTAGACGTCTCATATGTATATATAGGAATGGAGGATTTAAGAATGGTTTAGTTATCAGCTAAGATGGCATAGACATCGTCATCATCTAGCATGGCATAGTCGGCTAACTGGTCTACAGGATCCACCGTGGTGGTTGTCTTTGGGGTCGCTTGTGCTTGATGAGGTTGGTCTTCTTGTTTAGAAAGAGAAACAAACTTGGTCAGGATCACTCCGCTCAAGCCGCATATACCAACAAAACTTGCCGCCACAACCAACGGACGTAGACGCTGCCAAAGGCTCGGATGGGGCTTACCTGATGTAGCCGAAGCAGCTTGGGTGGTCTGACTTAATATTTTCGATTCGAATGATTCTAGGTAATTGTCGGGGATAATAAAATGTGAATCGGTTCCGTATCGCTCTTTCAGTTGCTGTTCTATATCCATAATATATCTGATTTCTATATCTTTGATGCAACGAAGGGTGATTAGTTTAATATAAAAATCGGTTTTTTGATGTTTCTCACTGATGTTGTTTCAGATATTGAGAGATCTTCACCATAGCAAAGTGGTAGGACGATTTCAACGCTCCTTCGCTCGTTCCTAACACTTGGCTCATCTCTTTATAAGGCATTTCGTCGAAATAACGCAGATTAAAAACGGTTCGTTGTACCAAAGGCAACGTTGCTACGGCTTCATGAAGGAGGGCTTGTGTGTGGTCACCATCAAAATAATCATCGGCCAATAATTGTGTTGCCACTGCGCCATATTCAATATCTATGCTCTCTGCCGAAGTCTTCTTCTGCTTACGAAGAAAGTCTAATGCTTCGTTGATAGCAATTCGGTAGAGCCATGTACTGACCTTGGAGTCTCCTTTAAACTCTTCTATATGACTCCAAGCCTTGAGAAAGGTGTTTTGCAAGATATCATTCGTATCGTCATGAGTGACAACTATCGTCCTCACCTTATTATATAATAGAGGCGCATACGAATGAACCATCATCTCAAACCCTTTGTTCCGTGTCTGTGGATCGGCCAAAAGGGAACGGATGACTGCATCTGTTGATTGTGACATTAGTATAGCAATGCGCTATGCTTACTTGATATAAATCTTACGAACAACCTTGCCTACCTTCACAAGGTAACATCCCTTAGACAAACTAAGGTTATAATGACGATCATAACCATCCACCTTGAAGCTTGCCACTTGCACTCCCGTGATGTTATAAATCTTCAATACCAGTCCGTCAGCACCACTAACGTGTAACACGGAACCGGATACCGTTATGCTGATATTCTGATTATCAAACTCTAACACCTCCACTGCTGCATGTGTCTGCAACGAAGTAAAACTGCATGGAAGCATCATGCAACCTACAAGAGCTAAAGTAAATATTTTTTGTTTCATACGTATATCTTTGCAAAAACGACGTCATTATCTCAAAGCGAATACTATTTCAAGGCTTATTTTACGTACAATAACCTTGCCGCATACGCTTGTTTATATTTGCAAAGATAAGTAATTTCTGACATTCCGAAACCTTTTCCACATATTTTTCCACCACATTAACATACCTTAACCTGCCATTTTTACCCTAACCGAAGCACAAGATGGAGGCACTACAGCCTTTTCCTTAATATTCTTGTAAATATTTTTAACCCAAATAATGCATTAATACAGAATTAATAGTTACCTTTGCATATCGATAAGAAGCATTCTATTGTAGCTTACCGAAGCCATAAGATGCAGCGAAACAATCTAAACAAACTGTAAATGGCGCAATAGCAATCGAGAAGATTGTTACTCAAAGAAACATAAATTTATTACGATAAAGAAACGAATAGATGAAACACGTATTTTTCCTAACGGCATTATTGTCGGTCATGGGAGGTAGCATGGGGCATGCCCAAAACAATATCTACACACACGTAGAGCAAAACAGCACCTCGCTAGAAGACCGATTGGGTACAGCCGCATTTAGTTTGTACGGGTACAATTACACCGTATCCTTCAAAGATGGTAAGGCCGTAATGACCACTGGTGACAACGTTGTAGCTTCTCTGCCAATGACCCACGGAGGCGAACTGGTGGTGGAGCACGTAACCGAGCAGGCCATTCCTGGTTATGTCACGAAGACTTACAATGAAAACGTTCCGTACGTGACGGTGTTTTCGCCATTCCAATTGTATGTGCCAAGCAACTACAGTGGTAGTCCTATCAACACTGCCGAGGTGCATGTTCCCGTTTATGACTCGGAGAAGAATGTGCTGAGCATAAATGAGGATACTAAATTAGACTATAACACTGTCATACCAGTTGAAACGCCAATAGTGATAACAGGGCACACTGCCGATGTTCATCTTCCCATAGCATCATGGAGTGGTTCTCCCTTTAGCAAAGAAGGATCACTAAAGGGTTCTTCATTAAAGATTGACAAGCCCGAGGAAGGGACGATTTATACTTTCGGCTTTGGTAAGGAAGAGGCTTATAAAGATCAGTTTGGCCTGTTCCGCTTTGTTGGCACATCGTTGAGTCCGGGTGTAGCCTATCTCCAGACATCTCAATCGAATAACGAAGCCAAATACATCCCAATCTCTTACGATGATAAGGAAGCCACAGCTATCAACAATCTACAGGATACCAAGCATAGAACAGGCATTAGCAAGCGAGTGGAGAATGGTCGTGTTGTGATCATAAAGGATGGTAAGAAGTTTAACATTAGCGGTCAGGAGGTAGAATAAATCATGAAAAAGAAGACATACATCAAGCTAGAGACACGTGTCATTAGCATTTCATCAAGTAACATTCTTGCTGGTTCGGGTGGTAGCATAGAGAAGAAAGACAATGTAACTACCGAGGATCAATATTCTAAGGAGAATACCGAAAAGGGACTTTGGGATGAATAAGTCCAAAGAGGATTCTCTTTCGTAGAACGAAAATATTATTTACAACAACATCGAAAATCAATGAAGAAGATTATATTCCTGCTTTTCGCCCTCATTGCTACGGCGAACCTCAATGCACAAGTGGTTGAGATATATGAGAACGACGCACTCATAGGAACTTATTTCGATTGCCGTTCACACAGATACAAGGTTTCCTTTAAGAACAGCGACGCCAACGCCACTACCGCAGATGACAATAGTGTCGAACAGATAGAGCTTTATGAGAATGGCTCACTGCTCCAAACATACTCAAACTCCACGGACAAGACCTACAAGGTGGTATTCCGTGAGCGCGACTATGTGGAGATTGGTGGCGTGAAATGGGCAACGATGAATGTCGGCGCTACAACGGTATCGGATGCGGCTGAATCTTGCTTTGGTGACTATTATGCCTGGGGCGAGGTTGTTCCTTACTATGAGTCAATCACCTACTCCGGTGATACGCAAACCATCAATTGGAGTGACGAAGAGAACGGGCTGACGCACGTAACAGGAAAGAAGACCAGCTACGACTGGAGCAACTATTGCGGAAGCACCTCATTTACGGAATGGTCTTCTGTGCCATACAATAGCAGTACGAAGAACCTTACCCTTGACAATGATGCAGCCAACTATGAGTGGGGCGGTTCTTGGCGCATGCCAACAGCTGCAGAGTTCACTGCGCTTTTTAACGCTTGTGGTCGTACCAACAATACCTATATATATGTTCTTTCTAATAATACGGTAACTGAAGGTGGTGTTTACAGAATACTCAAGGGAGAAGTGGTAGACGGAACAACGTATAATGTAGGCGGAATATTGTTTGTCGACAAAACAGATATCGACAAACGTGTGTTCTTCCCAGCTCAGGGCCAGATCTTTGAGACGGCACTTTACTACTCTCAGAACAACAACCCAACTTCTAGCTTTTACTGGACAGCCACACGTAGTGGCAAAAAAGAGGGGGAGGCTGGGCAGTTTGTGGCTGTTCCGACAGCTACATCTAGCAATGGTTACTATGGACCAGCCCAAGTGACGTCGTATCACTATCGTTACATTGGAAGACCTATCCGTCCCGTAAGATAATGACAATGCGCCCTGAGGCAAGCGAGTAACGCTTTTACCATTTGGGCGCTTACATACATTACATATAACGAAGCGATTGCTTGGGATATTAAAATGAGCAGACTTGATGTCTTTCAAGTCTGCTCATTTTCTTATTATCGCATCCGCGTTCATCTTTGCGGTCTGCTAACGGATGTTGTTTTATTCGAAATAGAACGTGAGGGCAATCATCTTTGAATGGGCTTCGCTAGCTGCCTTGGTGTATATCAACATACTCTTGTCGCGCATATTGTCTGCATGCTTGGTGTCAAGGCAATTGGTCAAGCCCAACATAAACTTCAGTTCGGGGCGCAGTTTAAAATAAGGTAAATAGAAGTCGCACCCCACACCTAGTTCCAAATAAGCGTCCGAGCGCTTGAGTTTCAGATAATCGT
>CAVHUZ010000030.1:0-9242 GCA_963639545.1 Bacteroidaceae bacterium | reverse complement strand
ATCGTCATCCTTTCCAGATAGATTGATAACGGGATTGAGTCCCAGCAACACGTAAGGACGATGGTTATTGAAGCGTGGAGCAGCCGCTATCAGATCGAAGGCGCAGGAGATATAAGCGGTTTTCATGTCTTGCGTCATCTCTGTGGGCTCACCTTTCGCATTGAGGTCAGTTATGTTTCGGAACGTGAAATGCCTTGTTCCAAAGTACATCGCAGGAGCAACACGCAGCTGGAAGTATTCATTCAGTCGCAACTCTCCAAGCACACCAACCGTGAAACCGGCATCCCAACGATCTTGGTCCACCGACACCATTCGTTGCACTGCCCCCTGCCCATCTTCAATATCAATCGTTGTGGGGCCAGCGTTTAAGAGTTCGATGTCTTGAAGGTGAGTGCCGACCAACACGCCGAAATGGAATGTGCGCAGATCTGTGTACGGTCTGTTCTCCACTGTCCGTTCTTGCGCATATCCGTGTACAGATATCGTTGCAAGCAAGAGGATAATATATAATATGTGTATTGCTTTCATTATAGGTATAACGAGGATTATCGTTTCTTATTGTGTGCAAAACGATATCTTCCTATCATTGCCTTACCTGATCTAGCCAATGCTTAGAAGGCTTTAAACTGCTTCTGCGCCTCATCATATTCGTATCCATTCTGGCGGAGATAGGCTTTCAGTTGGTCTACGTCGCGGTTGTAGCAGTTGCACAATGACTGAAGCGTATCAAACTCTCCATCACGTAGATACATATTGATACTAGACACAAGAATGGCGGGATCGCTTGGTAAATAATCCATATAAAGTTTGTTTTAAAGATTGCGTATTAATTATTCCACTGTGGAGCGATACCATTGATACAATCGTTGTACGCCCTCCTCTATCTCGACTTGATGATGCCATCCCAATCGATGAAGCTTAGACACATCCGTCAACTTACGCGGCGTGCCATTAGGTTTGGTCTTATCCCAAACGATCTGACCGGTAAAGCCGATTGTTTGACTAACCAATTGGGCCAACTGAGCAATGGTAAGCTCTTTGCCTGTACCTACGTTGATGTGGCAATTGCGTATCTCTCCTAAAGAAGGGATTGCCCCTCCCCTACCTTCTGAGTTGTTACGATTGACTGCGCCATCCGCTTTGACCCCATAGAAGACGCTCGAATACCTTTCGATACCTATCACATCTTTAAAGTCAACGTGCAACAACAGATAGACGCTAGCGTCAGCCATGTCGTCACTCCATAAAAATTCGCGTAACGGACTGCCGTCACCCCACAATGTGACACGGTTATTCTCAATGCCATAGAAACGGAGTGCCTGAACGATACGTTCTTTAGAGGCATTGCCATCCACGTTCCCGCTACCAATAATCTCTTGTAATGAAGCTGGAGGATTAACCTGTCGACAATGCATATCACGCCTAATCGCTTCCCAATTGTCTTCATGCAACAATCTTGCTAGATAGATCTTGCGCATCATTGCTGGTAGGACGTGACTATTCTCTAGATGAAAATTGTCATTCACACCATAAAGATTGGTTGGCATCACTGCAATGTAATTGGTGCCATACTGCAGATTATAACTCTCGCACATCTTAAGTCCGGCTATCTTAGCAATAGCATATTCCTCGTTGGTATACTCAAGCGGCGAGGTCAACAAGGCATCTTCCTTAATTGGTTGGGGCGCATTCTTAGGATAGATGCACGTCGAACCCAAGAAGAGCAACCGCTTCACGCCATGCAGGTAAGCTTGATCGATAACATTGCACTGTATCTTAAGGTTCTGCATAATAAAGTCGGCACGATACAAGGAATTGGCCATGATGCCTCCAACGAAAGCCGCAGCCAAAACCACCACCTCAGGGCGTTCGGCATCAAAGAACGCTTTGACCGCTTGCTGATCGGTTAAGTCTAGTTCTTGATGGCTTCTTCCTATTAAGTTATGGTATCCCTTAGCTTGCAGATTCTTCCATATAGCCGACCCAACAAGTCCGTTATGACCTGCCACATAGATCTTTGTATTCTTGTCTAGCATTGCTTCTAATCTCTACTCGGGCATCTGAGCCTTGATGTACAACTTGCGTACAAACTTCATATCGTGTTCTATCATAATCTTCACAAGTTCTTCAAAACTTGTTTTTCTTGGGTTCCAACCCAATTGCTGCTTCGCTTTGGTAGGATCACCCAAGAGCTGTTCCACCTCGGCGGGGCGGAAATACTTAGGATCTACCTCCACTAGCACACGTCCACTAGCCTTGTCGATGCCTTGCTCGTCAACTCCCTCGCCTTGCCATTCCAGTTCGATGCCTACATGATGGAATGCTAAAGAAGCAAATTCTCTTACGGTATGATACTCGCCAGTAGCTATTACATAATCGTCAGGAGCACTCTGTTGCAAGATAAGCCACATACATTCCACGTAATCCTTGGCATATCCCCAATCGCGCAAAGCGTTGAGATTACCGAGATAGAGCTTATCTTGATATCCTTGTGCTATACGACAAGCTGCGAGCGTAATCTTTCGAGTTACGAAGTTTTCCCCGCGTCGTTCACTCTCATGGTTAAACAAGATGCCATTAGAGCAAAACATATTGTACGATTCACGATAGTTGCGCATGATCCAATAACCATAAAGTTTGGCTACAGCATACGGACTGCGCGGATAGAAAGGTGTTGTCTCACGCTGCGGCACCTCTTGCACCTTACCAAAGAGCTCGGATGTAGATGCTTGATAGATGCGACACGAATGTTCCAACCCACATATACGGACAGCTTCTAGGAGACGCAACACGCCCACCGCATCGGTATCAGCCGTATATTCGGGAACATCAAAGCTTACCTTCACATGACTTTGTGCTGCTAGGTTGTAGATTTCATTGGGATGAATCTCACCAATGATGCGTATCAAGGATGACGAATCGGTCATATCCGCCCAGTGCAGATTGATCAAACGTTTTTGTTTCATATCCCGCACCCACTCATCTAGGTAGAGATGCTCTATACGACCAGTGTTGAAAGACGAACTTCTGCGGAGCAATCCGTGCACCTCATAACCTTTCTGGATGAGAAACTCAGCGAGGAACGAGCCGTCCTGTCCTGTGATACCAGTTATTAATGCTACTTTATTGGTTGTTGCCATTATCTTTGTTCTATTATTTAAAGGTGTGTTCTATAAAATCCAGACATTGTTAAACATCTTCTTTAGACGGATTGCTCTTTGCTTTTTAAAAACTCAAAAATCCATCAAAGCTAATTTATAGAACCTGCCTAATACAACAAATGGCATGGAATCACCATACCATTTGTAATCGTTTATTCTTCTGCAAATTGTCTTATACGTTGTTCTTCAGCTAGCTTGCATATCAGCAAGGTATCGTCTTTCTCAGCCACGATGTATCCGTCTAAGCCTTGTATCACGACCCGACGTTCCTCTGTGGTATGCACAATGCAGTTTTTGCTGTCCACCAAAGACACCCGTTCACCTATCACCGCATTGCCGTACACGTCCTTGTTGACTTGCATCAGCAAGCTTCCCCAAGTACCTAAATCGCTCCAACCGAAGTCGGCAGGGCAAACAAAGATCTCTTCGGCCTTTTCCATGATAGCGAAGTCGACCGATATATTATCACAATCCTTGTACACCTCGTTAATCAGAGCCTGTTCTTCGGGGGTTCCAAGCTTAGCGCGAATCTTGTCAAATATCTTTGAGATACTAGGCTGATAGATTCGGAAAGCATTGAGAATCGTTGATACATTCCACACAAAGATACCTGCATTCCAATAGAAATTGTCTTGCGCAAGGTATTTTGTTGCCACTTCACGGGTAGGCTTCTCATGGAAATGATCTACGCGGAAGATTTCCTTGTTACGTGCAGAAGGCAGCGAGAGGTCAGCCTGAATATATCCATATCCTGTTTCAGGACGTGTTGCTTTCATACCAAGCGTGACGATAGCATCGCTATCCGCCGTAAACTTCAGACACATCTTGATGATCCGCTGAAACTCTGCCGTATCCATCACGATGTGATCACTAGGCGTCACCACGATATTGGCATTGGCATCAAAGTTCTTTATACGCCAACTTACATAGGCGATGCATGGTGCCGTGTTGCGTCGGCAAGGTTCGCTGAGGATGTGATCTAGCGGAACAAAAGGCAACTGCTCCTTTACCTGAGCCACATAACTTTGGTTGGTGACTATCCAAATGTTGTTTGGCTCCACCACATCCTTAAAACGATCGTAGGTTAATTGTAAGAGAGAACGTCCCACACCCAGCACATCAATAAACTGTTTAGGACGTTCCGTCGTACTCATTGGCCAGAAGCGACTACCGACGCCTCCAGCCATTATCACGAGATGATTATTACACTTAGCCATTACTTTTTCGTTTGTATATTGTTTTAGACGACAAAAATACAAATAAAATAAGGAACTAGCGCACTTTTCATCTATTATTTCATATTCTTTTTAAGTATTTTCTTCCAGTCTTCGTAAGCTGCGAGATAGGCATCGCGTTCGTTTTCGCTTGGCTTGATCTCTGCTAGCTTCTTCAGAGAGGCAAATGCTTCGTTGTGATCCTTAAAGTATCCACAACCTATTCCGGCTCCCTTGGCTGCGCCTGCAGCACCATCGGTATCATACAGTTCGATAGTAGCACCGCTTACGTTAGCGAGTGTGGTTCTGAACAAGGGGCTTAAGAACATGTTAGCATTGCCGGCATGTATCTTTTTGACTTCCATACCCATTTGTTTCATTACTTCTATACCATAACAGAAGCTGAAGACGATGCCTTCCTGAGCCGCACGAAGCAGATGACCACGATGATGCTTATTGAAGTTGATACCATGAACGGAGCAACCTAGCTCCTCATTCTCTAGCACACGTTCGGCGCCATTACCGAAAGGAATGATCCGCACACCATCTGAGCCTACAGGAACCTGGGCAGCAACCTCGTTCATCTCAGCATAAGAAAGGTCTGAAGCCACATTGCGATGCATCCACGCATTGAGGATTCCGGTGCCATTGATACATAGCAGCACACCTAAGCGATCCTGTGTATCCGTATGATTGACATGGGCGAAGGTATTAACACGACTCTTTGGATCATAGTTAACTTCCCCTAACACACCATATACCACCCCAGATGTACCTGCCGTGGAGGCAATCTCGCCTGGTTCGAAGACATTCAAGCTCAGTGCGTTGTTGGGTTGGTCACCTGCGCGATATGAGATAGGCGTTCCTTCCTTCAAGCCGAGCTCCTCTGCTGCCTTCTGGCTCACCTTTCCTTGTACGCTAAACGTAGGGACGATGCGTGGCAGAATGCTTTCGCTGAATCCGAAATAGTCGAAGAGGAACTTTGCGGGGCGTTTCTCACGAAAATCCCACATCATACCTTCTGACAGTCCGCTAATGGTTGTGGTTGCTTCGCCACTCAGTTTCATTGCGATATAGTCACCGGGAAGCATAATCTTATCTATACGCTCAAACACCTCGGGTTCGTTTTCTTTCACCCAAGCAAGCTTCGCTGCTGTGAAATTGCCCGGCGAATTGAGCAAATGGTTCAAGCACTGCTCAGCACCAAGCGTCTCAAAGGCTTTCTCACCATAAGGTACGGCTCGCGAGTCACACCATATAATACTAGGACGCAGCACCTGTTGGTCTTTGTCTACGCAGACCAAGCCATGCATCTGATACGATATACCGATTGCAAGGATATCCTCGCCCGTTGCACCTGATGCAGCCAGCACGTCTTGCAAGGATAGTTTGGCGTTGTCCCACCACATTTGTGGTTCTTGCTCTGCCCATCCTTTCTGCTTAGCGATTATAGGTGCTTCTGTTTTGGGGTAATGAGCATCAGCACGAACCTCGCCTGTTGATGCATCTACTAATGATACCTTGACACTACTACTGCCAATATCAAAGCCAAGAAAATATCTGTTTGCCATATTTTATATATTTGTTACTTATATATATAAAATACGAATGTAAGAAGGGTTTCCCTAAAAAGGGGCTAATGAACCGTATCGTTATCCGAGGTTCTCCACGTCACGATCCATCTGCGCAAATCGAAACATTAATTGTTGCGCCCAAGGATTGGTATCATTCAGGCGATAAACGCCATGCCTCACCCTTACCACCATACCACGCTTACCCGTGCAATGGCTGACCAGATAGCGGTTAACAGCCTTATTTACAACTTCAAAGTCTACTTCATTAAACAAGTTATTCATTTCATTGTAGACATGTCTAGCTATGAAACGAGAAGCAAGTCCGGACCGACCAGCCTTGGTAAGGGTCTTAATCACATAGCGTTCTACTTGCATTGCCTTCGTTTCTTTTACTGAAAATGAAATAAATATAAAAAAGGGAGTCTATCTTTTAACAATAGCCTCCCTCTATCTTTCTTAAGAGTTTCTGTTAAGCAAGCGCTACCTTGTCATTGTCGCCTTTTGCCTTGCCTTCTTTCAAGAGCCATCCGAGGCCTAAGAGAACCTCTTCTGCAGAGATCTTTGCTGCTTTAGCAATCTCTTCAACGCTCAATGAAGAACCAGCGGCTGCCAATGCGTTGTAAACGTCACCTGCCTTGAAACCTACATTCTGTGCACTCAAATCAACCGATACCTTCTTAGCAGTAGTTTTCTTTGCTGCTGTCTTCTTTACTGCTGCACGTGTAGTAGCAGTCTTAGTTGTCTTCTTTTCTACCATAATTAAGCAATTAATTTCATCTATATCCAATAGATATCTAAATCTCTTTGCAAAATTACGTAGTTTTTTTTAGAAACGTAACGTTAACGTTAATAAATCCAACTATTTCGAAGTCATTTCTTGATATAGATTTGATTTCTTGACACAAATCAATGATTATTAATCTTTTAGAGCCACTTTAATCTGTAATTCGTCCAATTGCTTAGGATCCAAAGTGGATGGTGCGTCTAGCATCACGTCACGACCGCTATTGTTCTTAGGGAAGGCAATACAGTCGCGGATAGAGTCAAGACCCGCCATGATACTCACAAAGCGATCCAAACCAAAGGCTAGACCAGCGTGAGGAGGCGCTCCATACTTGAAGGCGTTCATCAAGAAGCCAAACTGAGCTTCGGCGCGCTCAGGTGTGAAGCCAAGAACCTCAAACATCTTCTCTTGCAACTGCGTGTCGTGGATACGGAGAGAGCCACCGCCTACTTCTACACCGTTACATACAAAGTCGTATGCCTTAGCTCTTACCTGCTCTGGATGCTCGTCAAGCAATGGGATATCATCGGGGTTAGGCATAGTGAATGGGTGGTGGGTAGCCATCAAGCGCTGTTCTTCATCGCTCCACTCAAACAATGGGAAGTCGACAATCCATAGACACTTGAACACATTCTTATCACGCAAACCAAGGCGATCGCCCATCTCTAGACGCAACGCACATAGCTGAACACGTGTCTTATTAGGTTTGTCTCCGGACAGAATCAGTAACAAATCGCCATCCTTAGCACCGCACACAGCCTTAAGCTGCTGTAGCTGCTCTGCTGTATAGAACTTGTCAATAGAGCTCTTCACTGTGCCATCAGCGTTAAACTTAACGAAGACTAGACCTTTCGCACCTACCTGTGGACGCTTCACAAAGTCGGTCAGCTCGTTCAGTTGCTTACGACTGTAATCTGCGCAACCAGGAACAACGATACCGCCAATATATTCAGCCTCATTGAACACAGAGAAGCTACCTGTGCCTTTCAAGCTATCCATCAGTTCGACAAACTCCATTCCGAAGCGCAAGTCGGGCTTATCGCTACCGAAGCGTTTCATAGCCTCGTGCCATGTCATCTGCTGAAGCTTTGGAAGCTCTACACCACGAATCTCTCTGAACAATGTGCGACAAAGTTCTTCGAAAAGATCGATAACATCATCTTGATCCACAAATGACATCTCACAGTCGATCTGAGTAAATTCGGGCTGACGATCGGCACGCAAATCCTCATCACGGAAGCACTTCGCAATCTGGAAATAGCGATCAAAGCCTGCAACCATCAATAGCTGCTTGAGGGTCTGAGGGCTCTGTGGCAAAGCATAGAACTGTCCGGGATTCATACGAGAAGGCACCACAAAGTCGCGTGCACCTTCTGGTGTAGAACCGATAAGGATAGGTGTCTCTACCTCGATAAACTGCTGTGAGTCCAGGAAGTTGCGAATCAAGATCGTCATGCGATGACGAAGCTCCATATTCTTACGTACAGATGAACGGCGAAGATCTAGATAACGATACTTCATACGAAGGTCGTCACCACCGTCAGTCTCATCTTCGATGGTAAACGGAGGGGTGAGAGAAGGGCTCAATACCGTGAGCTCGCTCACAATAATCTCAATCTCTCCTGTTGGAATCTTTGTGTTCTTGCTCTGACGTTCACTTACCACACCCTTAACTTGGATGCAATATTCGCGTCCCAACTTGTTTGCGCTTTCGCACAAAGCCTTATCGTTAGCCTCATTGAAAGCCAACTGTGTGATGCCATAACGATCACGCAGATCAATAAAGGTCATTCCGCCCATCTTACGCAGACGCTGAACCCAACCAGAAAGGGTTACGCTTTTGCCTGCATCAGCAAGCCTAAGTTCACCACAAGTGTTACTTCTGTACATATTATCGTATAATATATTGTTTTAATCTTTCCGTTTAAATTCCTCCTCCCCTTCACGGAAGAATAGGAATATTTTGTCGATTATTGTGCAAAGTTAGCAATTTTCCATGAACAAAGAACATCGCTTATCAAAAAAATATAATTAGCGTCAATTACATTCAACTTTTTTGTGAGGTTCGTTCCTTTGCCGTACATTTGCATAGAATTTTAAAATTGGAAACAGAATGAAGAAGACTTACAAATGCTTAGTGGCTTTGGCGTTGATGATTGCACCTTCCACCATCATGGCGCAATCATCGTATGAAGACATCAACGACTCACAGTCGGACCTACAAGTAACCGGAACCAACAACCTTTCCATCAACACCACTTATCAGCAGTGGCTATCACAGTATGAAGAAGTGGGTTCAAAGATTAACGAGATATCCGAGCAATACCAGACGGAGGTGGACAAACGCGGATACCCCAAAAAGAAGACCATCCAAAAGAAGATAGATCTTGTCAACCAATACATTCAGCTCTTGGAGCAAGAACGTGACACGCCACAACTCAATCAGAACCTTGACACCAGCAAGGTAAACCGAAAAATCAGTTTGTGGCAGCAGCAGCTAGCTGACCTC
>CAVHUZ010000029.1:0-28014 GCA_963639545.1 Bacteroidaceae bacterium | reverse complement strand
CAGAAGAGGATCGATGGTATCCCTCAAAGAATATTCTAATGAGGTTTTACTGATTGTCAACACTGCTATTAAATGTGGTTTCACACCTCAATATGAGGAGTTGGAACAACTCTATGAGAAATACCACTCACAAGGTTTTGAGGTTCTAGACTTTCCTTGCAATCAGTTTGGCCAACAAGCACCAGGAACTGACGAGAGCATTCACAACTTTTGTAAACTGACCTATGGTACTGAATTCCCACGTTTCAAGAAGATTAAAGTCAACGGTGACGACGCAGACCCACTATACAAGTTCCTCAAAGAACAGAAAGGATTTGCTGGTTGGGATGAAGCTCACCCACTCTACCCTGTTCTTGATAAGATGCTGAGCGAGGCTGATCCTAACTATAAGGAAACCTCAGACATCAAATGGAACTTCACCAAGTTCCTTGTCAACAAGAAGGGACAAGTGGTAGCACGCTTTGAGCCTACCAAGAGCATGGACGAGATTGCACAAGAGATTGAGGCTTTGCTCTAAGACCTAATCGCTTAGAAAAATATTCACCTAAAGGATTGCCGTCGTTTTGTATCATACAAGGCAACGGCAATTTTTACTAAAATCATATTACTATGACCGAGAATACAACTGTTCAAACACCCGAGCACGTAAAGCTGCTCATCATCGGTAGCGGTCCCGCTGGCTACACAGCCGCTCTCTACGCTGGCCGTGCCAACCTCAAACCCGTACTCTACTGCGGCATGCAGACAGGCGGACAGCTCACCCAAACCACCATCATTGAGAATTTCCCTGGCTATCCTCAGGGCGTGGATGCTAACCAGATGATGATGGAATTCAGAGAGCAAGCCGAGCGATTTGATGCCGAGATCCGTGATGGCGAGATTGTTGAGGTAGACTTAACCCAACGTCCCTTTGTCTTTACCACCGATGACAAGCACACCATCACTGCCGATGCAGTGATCGTAGCCACTGGTGCTTCAGCCAAATACCTAGGCTTAGCCGATGAAGAGAAGTATCGTGGCGAAGGTGTTTCAGCTTGTGCTACCTGTGATGGATTCTTCTATCGCAAGAAGGTAACAGCCGTTGTGGGTGGTGGCGACACTGCTTGCGAAGATGCGCTTTACTTGTCCAACCTCTGCAAGAAGGTATACCTTGTGGTACGCAAACCTTATCTTCGTGCTTCTGAGATCATGCAGAAGCGTGTGCGAGAGGCTGAAAACATCGAGATTCTCTTTGAGCATAATGCCATCGGATTGTTCGGTGAGAATGGCGTAGAGGGCATGCACCTTGTGAAACGCAAAGGCGAAGCCGACGAGACGCGCTATGATCTGCCTATCGATGGTTTCTTCCTAGCCATCGGCCATAAGCCTAACACCGCTTTCCTCAATGGCCAACTAGAGCTCGACGAGATGGGATTTATCCGCACCAAAGCCAATACGCAGCACACAAGCGTTGAAGGTGTGTTTGCCGCAGGTGACGTTTGTAACCCTACCTATCGTCAAGCCATCGTTGCTGCGGGCACAGGATGCAAAGCCGCACTGGACGCACAACACTATCTACAAGAGTTGTAAGCATCAACATACATACATTTATACCAACCCGAAAGGTCATCGGCACACGCATGTCGGTGACCTTTCGTCGTCTTTATTTATAGGTAAAGGGAAATAAAGTGCCAAAAAGTCAGTCTTAATGCCATTCTGTCCACATCACCGTAAAGGCATATCCTTTGCGAGAATGAATGTAGAATCAAAACTCAAAAAAGGAAAGGAGCTAAAGATATGACATTCGATAAGTTTACTATCAAGACACAAGAAGCCATCCAGAGCGCCATCAACATAGCGCAACAGCATGGCCAGCAAGCCATAGAACCAGTACATCTCTTGGCCGGTGTGGTGCAGAAAGGCAACGATGTGACCACTTACGTCTTCCAGAAGATGGGAATCAACAAGGACACGGTGCAACGCGCCATTGACAATGAGGTAGCGCATCTGCCTCGTGTGAGCGGTGGCGAGCCTTATCTGTCCAACGAGAGCAATCAGGTACTGCTCAAAGCGCAGGAGGAAGCCAAGCGTATGAACGATGAGTTTGTAAGCATTGAGATGCTTCTCCTCGCCATCTTTAAGGTCAACAGCACCGCTTCCCGACTACTAAAAGATGCGGGATGTACGGAGAAAGAGTTTACACTAGCCATCAACGAGCTACGTCAAGGACAGAGTGTGAAGTCGCAAAGCGGTGATGACAACTACCAATCGCTAGAGAAATATGCCACCAATCTCATTGAGAAAGCCCGCAACGGCAAACTGGATCCTGTGATTGGACGTGATGAAGAAATCAGAAGAGTGCTGCAGATCCTATCTCGCCGCACCAAGAACAACCCTATACTGATAGGTGAACCGGGTACAGGTAAGACCGCAATCGTTGAAGGCTTGGCCGAGCGCATTGTCAAAGGAGATGTACCTGAGAACCTGAAGGACAAGCGTCTCTACTCTCTTGATATGGGAGCGCTGGTTGCCGGCGCCAAATATAAGGGCGAATTTGAAGAGAGACTCAAGTCGGTGATCAAGGAAGTGACCCAAGCTGAGGGCGATATCATTCTGTTTATAGATGAGATTCACACCCTTGTGGGTGCCGGCGGAGGCGAAGGGGCAATGGATGCGGCTAACATCCTTAAGCCGGCTTTGGCTCGTGGAGAGCTTAGAGCGATTGGTGCCACAACGCTGAACGAGTACCAAAAGTATTTTGAGAAGGACAAAGCGCTGGAAAGACGTTTCCAGACGGTCATAGTCAATGAACCCGATGAGACCGACGCCATATCCATTCTGCGTGGTCTGAAGGAACGTTACGAGAACCATCACAAGGTACGTATCCAGGACAACGCCTGTATCGCTGCCGTGCAACTGTCCGAGAGATACATCAGCGACCGATTCCTACCGGATAAGGCCATCGACTTGATGGATGAGGCTGCCGCAAAACTGCGTATGGAACACGACTCGGTGCCTGAAGAACTCGACGAGATGGAACGTCTCTTGAAGCAGAAAGAGATTGAGCGTGAGTCGGTCAAGCGTGAAGCTACCACTGATAGCGCCTTAGAGAACAATGCCGCTAAGGACAAGCTATCGATGCTTGAGAAGGAGATAGCTGACCTTGCTGAGAAGGTAAAGGGCTTCAGAGCGCAATGGCAAGCACAGAAAGACCTTGTCAACAAGATTCAACAGGACAAGCAGACGATAGAGAATCTGAAGTTTGAAGCCGAACGTGCCGAGCGCGAAGGCAACTATCAGCTAGTGGCCGAGATAAGATATGGCAAACTGCAACAGCTGGAGCAAGATATCAAAGCCACCCAACAGCAACTCAAGAGCACCCAAGAAGGCGAGGCCCTGGTACGTGAAGAGGTGACCTCAGATGATATTGCTGAGGTGGTGAGCCGCTGGACGGGCATCCCTGTGACGCGTATGCTGCAGAGCGAACGTGAGAAGCTGCTGCACCTTGAAGCCGAACTGCACAAGCGCGTAGTGGGACAAGACGAAGCCATCAACGCCGTAGCAGATGCCGTGCGTAGGTCAAGGGCTGGTCTGCAAGACCCTAAACGCCCTATCGCTTCATTCATCTTCTTAGGCACAACCGGTACGGGTAAGACCGAGCTAGCAAAGGCCTTGGCCGACTATCTGTTCAATGATGAGACGATGATGACACGAATAGATATGAGCGAATACCAAGAGAAGTATAGCGTCTCACGTCTGATAGGTGCGCCTCCAGGATACGTTGGATATGACGAAGGTGGCCAACTCACCGAAGCGGTAAGGCGTAAGCCATACAGCGTGGTGCTCTTTGACGAGATTGAGAAGGCCCACCCAGATGTGTTCAACATCCTTCTGCAAGTGCTAGACGATGGTAGACTGACGGATAACAAGGGCAGAACGGTCAACTTTAAGAACACCATCATCATCATGACTTCTAATCTCGGCTCTCAATACATCCAGCAACAGATGCAACTCCTCAACAACGGCAACAATGAAGAGGTGATGGAGCAAACCAAGAATCAGGTAATGGAGATGCTGAAGAAGACCATCCGACCAGAGTTTCTCAACCGTATCGATGAGACTATCATGTTCTTGCCTCTTACAAAGGATCAGATCAGTAACATCGTACGTCTGCAACTGGAAAAGGTTAGAGACATGATTAAGGAGCAAGGGTACGCCCTAGAATGGACCGACAAGGCTATAGAGCAACTGGCTACACTGGGATACGATCCCGAGTTTGGTGCTCGTCCAGTGAAGCGAGCCATCCAGCGCTATGTGCTCAATGACCTTTCTAAGGCTATCCTAGCCGGAACCGTAAGTACGCAGACGGCTATCATGATAGACAGCAACGGCAAAGCGATCACCTTCCGCAACGTGTAAGCGGATAGAACTGTAAGGAGGAAGATTGCATCCATTGACATTTACTTTTCTATCAATATTGAATACTATCTAACCAATGGGCTGACAGAGCCATAACTGTCAGCCCTTTTTATTTGCACTAAATCACGGAATTTCATATCTTTGCAATGCTAAGATACATTCAGACAATCCTAATCAATAACCAAAACAACCGATATGAGACAATTTATCACGACGATGTTGTTGCTGCTTAGCCTCACGCTATCAGCTGGAAACATCTCATTTCACTCGCCCAACAAGCAAGTAACCGTGACACTCAACACGGACAAAGAACTCACATGGAGCATCACCAGCGGTCAAACGGTGGTGATTACGCCATCAGCCCTTTCGCTCAACGTCACGTTAGGCAACAAGCAACAGACCTTGGGTAGCAACCTCAACTGCCAAAAGAGCAAACCCGTCACCCATCTCTCAAAGAACAACGATGAAGAAAGCTACACCCAGTGTGTCGTTGCGGGCAAGGACTATAAGGTAGAGTTTAGAGCTTACAACAACGGAGCGGCTTGCTACCGATTCATAATCAACAAGAAAGGTAGCAACGTGGTACACAGCGAGCAAGCCGACTTCCACTTTGCGGACAACTATACATGCTATGCGCCCTACGTGAACGACAACCGCGGAGGCGAGCATTGGAGTCATTCGTTCGAGGCTTACTATGACATTCAGAAGCTGCAAGATCTCTATAAGGACTCAGTCTTTATGACACCAGCTGCCATCTCGCTTCCTCAACAGAAGAAGGCGGTGATCCTCGAAGCCGGGCTAGAAAACTATCCGGGTATGTATCTGCTGCATAAGCAAGGCAACACACTTGAGGCTGCCTTCCCCACTCTACCTCTCGAGACCAAGGTAGGCGGATTCAATCGCCTCAACATTATGCCTACCAAGCGCTCAAATGACATTGCAAAGGATGTGACCGCACTGCCTTGGCGCATCGTGCTCACCGTGGATCGTGACATTGACTTAATCGGTAACAAGATCTGCGAATGGTTGTCACCCGCTTCGCGCATCGCTGACACATCTTGGATTAAGCCCGGCAAGGCTGCATGGGAGTGGTGGAACAACTGGAATCTGTCCGGAGTGGACTTCCGCGCAGGCATCAACACCGAGACTTATAAGTACTATACCGACTTTGCCGCTGCCAATCACCTAGAATATCTCGTCATAGACGAAGGCTGGAGCGACAGCGAAGACCTGCTAACACTTAGCGATCCCAAGACGCTAGACCTAAACGAGATTGTCAACTATGCCAAAGGCAAGAATGTAGGAATCATCCTTTGGTCATCATGGCGCAACCTGACACAACGCGGAACGGCTAAGATGGACGAGATCATGAGCCACTATCAGCAGATGGGTGTAAAGGGATTCAAGGTCGACTTCTTCGATCGCGATGACCAGATTGCCATTCAGTCAGCATACGAGGTGGCTCAATGCGCTGCCAAACATCATCTGCTGCTAGACCTCCACGGCTTGAAGCCCTTCGGTATCCAGTTTGCTTATCCCAATATCCTCAACTTTGAGGGTGTGAAAGGTCTAGAAAACTCAAAGTGGGAACCATTGGTCAATGGCAAACCCTTACACGATCAGCCTGCTTACGACTGTCTGATTCCTTTCCTTCGCAACCTCGTTGGTCCAATGGATTACACCCCCGGCACGATGAGCAACGCCGTGCTGTCACAGTTTTATGGCAACAATGACCATCCTATGAGCCAAGGCACCCGTGTGCACCAAATGGCTATGTACACCGTTTTCTATGCTCCTCTGCAGATGCTAGCCGACTCGCCCACCAAGTATATGAAGGAACAGGAGTGTACCGACTTCCTTGCTCAGATTCCAACGACATGGGACGAAACCATTCCGCTAGCTGGCGAGATGGGCAAATATGTAGCCGTGGCACGTCGAAAGGGCGACGTGTGGTATGTAGGTGTGTTGGGCAACTGGGACGAGCACAAGAATATCGACCTCAAGCTGGACAAGTTGAATATTGACGGATGGTACGCAGATGTCTTTGCCGATGGTCCTAACGCTGATCGCGAAGCTACCGACTACACCCATACCAAGACTCGTATCAATGGTAATCACCTCACCATCAATCTAGCTCCGGGTGGCGGTTGGACCGCAATCATTAAGAAATAACCGATAGAGAACGCCCCCACTATTAGGTGCTGCATAGGTCTTCAACAATGAAGAAAGGCTTATGCAGCACCTTTTTGTTTATATTCTTCTCATTTACGGATATCAATCGGAAGACCTATCAGAGCACTTTCTTATCTCAAGATGTGCACCATTGAAGCATCGAACCTATCGTTTTAGAAGCTAGCAAAGGCGCTATGAGATGGAAAAACAAATTAATTTACGAGGAAAAATAAATTGATTTTCACCGAAAAATAATTTATTTTCTATGTTCAGAGCATTGCTCGCGCCATGTCATTCGGCTTCTATTATCTAGTCAAAGGACAGAAAGAGGCATAAAAGAGCGGCCTTTCGGATTGGCATCTCCCTTCAATCATCATGCAGAATGCGGTCAATCTATCAGTACACAACACATCATGGGTAGACGCACAGGAATGTAGAACCTTTCCGGTTCGGCTCATTGACGGGTCGGTATAGAATATAAATAATAAGAAATGTGGAAATAGATTAACGTAAATTTGCTTTTTCAAGTGGAAAATCATAACTTTGCAACTTACATAAACAAAACAATTACGGCATGAAATGTCCTAAATGCAATACCGAAAACGATAAAAATCAAAAGTTTTGTACCCAATGTGGCACTCCTTTGAAAGACAAAGGAAAGGCTGACCCTAAGCTCAGCAAGATGACCATTGGCTATAGCATCATAGGAACATTGTTACTGATGGTTTTCGGATTTATATATTACAGCAACCATGCGAACGACCCCGAGTTCTTGAGAACACCGGGATATCTTGAGCCCGACACCACTTTGGCTGACAAGAACGCAGTGGTATTTGATACGCTAAGCACCGATACCATCGCCAACGACTCTGCCGACGAAAGCGAAAAGGAAGAAGCAACGAAGATCTATAACAGTATCCGTGGCAGACAAAGCAACAGTATGAAAGCCGTGGTAAAGCATACGGATGAGGAGTTGAAAGCTGAAGGTGAGCCATCTGCTGACGTTCCTAGTAGCGAGAGTAGCTCGGCTGCAACCTCGACACCCGCTCCGAAGGTTGAGGAAGTAGGCGCGGAATAGCTCAACGAACCCAAAACATCTAAGGCATGACAATAGAACCCATTGCTCATTTCCACTCGCCATTCTCCACAAAGTTTGGTATCCCTAGGCAAAGCGGCTTGGTAGACACGTTGAGAGGTACTATACAGTTTGACTCGGAACGCTTCGAGAGCGACATGCTTCGCGGCTTAGAGTCGTTTACCCACCTATGGATCATCTGGGAATTCTCTGCCAACAGAGGTAAGAGTCACCCCACGGTGCGCCCACCCCGACTTGGCGGCAATGAGCGCCTCGGTGTGTTTGCCACGCGTTCACCCTTCCGCCCCAATCCGCTAGGGCTTTCGTGCGTAAAGATTGAGGCTATACACGACCATGAGATAGAGGTATCGGGAGCCGACTTGATGGATCATACACCCATATATGACATCAAGCCTTACCTTCCCTATGCCGACTGCCATCCCGAAGCCACCGGAGGCTTTACGGATGCAAGCCAATGGAAGGAGCTAGAAGTGACGTGGGAAGCGGGGGTAAACAACCCGTTTGGGCAGACGGACACGCTGGCTCTGCAGAAGACACTGGCGCTTGACCCACGCCCGCACTATCATCACAGCAGCGACCGGGTCTATGGGATGAGCTTTATGGGTAGAGACGTGAGGTTCAGGGTGGACGAAGAGCAGCTGATCATCATCGGTATCAAATAGCAATACGAAATAACAAGAAATAAACCAACATTACTTATGGAAAATAACGAAAACAAAAACATCGAGTTGCCCGAGAACGCCTTTCGTGAGCTCGAGGCGGGCGAGAGTTACGAACCCGTGATGAAGCCCAACAAAGTGTATCCCGAGGTGAGCGCATGGTCGGTCATTTGGGGTCTGGTCATGGTGGTCGTGTTCTCTGCCGCAGCCGCTTACTTAGGACTAAAGGTAGGGCAGGTCTTTGAAGCAGCCATTCCTATCGCTATCATTGCTATTGGTCTCTCATCGGCTACCAAGCGCAAGAACGCTTTAGGCGAGAACGTGATTATCCAGAGTATCGGTGCTTGCTCAGGCGCTATCGTAGCCGGCGGCATCTTTGTTATGCCGGCTATCTATATGCTAGACCTAGAGGCCGACTTCCTAAAGATCTTTATCGCAGCTGCGCTCGGTGGCATCTTGGGTATCTTATTCTTGATTCCTTTCCGCAAGTACTTTGTGAAAGACATGCACGGCAAGTATCCTTTTCCTGAAGCTACCGCAACCACACAGGTGCTGGTATCAGGCGAGAAAGGTGGCAGTCAGGCTAAGCCTCTGCTCATCGCCGGCTTGGTGGGTGGACTCTACGACTTTATCGTGTCTACCTTCGGTTGGTGGAACGAGAACGTAACAAGCCGTATGATAGGCTGGGGAGAGACCTTAGCTGACAAAGCCAAACTGGTATGTAAGATCAATACTGGTGCCGCAGTGTTTGGCCTTGGTTATATCATCGGTCTGAAGTATGCCTTCATCATCTGCCTAGGTTCGCTATGCGTATGGTGGCTGATTGTTCCAGGTATGGCGCTGGTATTCCCTGATACGGTGCTGAACCAATGGGATCCTACCATCACACAGGCTGTAGGCGCTATGACGGCAGAAGAGATCTTTAAGAACTATGCTCGCTCCATCGGTATCGGTGGTATCGCTATGGCTGGTATCATTGGTATCATCAAGAGTTGGGGTATCATCAAGAGCGCAGTGGGGCTAGCAGCACGCGAGATGGGCGGCAAAGGCGCTGGTCCAGACAAGGTGGTACGCACCCAGCGTGACATCGCTTTCAAGATCATTGCCATCGGTTCCATCCTTACACTTATCGTCACTTTCCTCTTCTTCTACTTTGGTGTGATGGAGTGTAACCTGCTCCATGCGGTAGTGGCAATCTTGCTCGTAGCGGTCATCGCCTTCCTTTTCACCACCGTGGCAGCCAATGCTATTGCCATCGTAGGTTCGAACCCCGTATCTGGTATGACGCTAATGACACTGATCTTGGCTTCCGTGGTGATGGTAGCCGTAGGTCTGAATGGTAAGGTGGGTATGCTTGCAGCGCTCTTGATGGGTGGCGTAGTGTGTACCGCATTGTCTATGGCAGGATCGTTCATCACTGACCTAAAGATAGGTTACTGGCTTGGCACCACTCCTAAGAAGCAAGAGACATGGAAATTTCTTGGCACTATCGTTTCAGCAGCGACCGTTGCCGGTGTGATGATATTGCTCAATAAGACCTATGGTTTCAAGAACGACACCTTGGCTGCACCGCAAGCTCACGCTATGGCAGCAGTGATAGCACCTCTGATGAATGGTCAAGGCGCACCTTGGTTGCTCTATGGCATCGGTGCAGTGCTGGCTCTGATCCTTGATCGCTGCAAGATTCCGGCTTTGGCGTTTGCCCTTGGTATGTTTATCCCCATCGAGCTCAACTTGCCGTTATTGGTCGGTGGTGCGGTCAACTGGTACATCACAACACGCTCTAAGGATGCTGCAGTGAACAAAGCACGTGGCGAAATGGGTACACTGCTAGCTAGTGGCTTCATCGCTGGAGGTGCTTTGATGGGTGTGGTTTCGGCTCTGCTGAAGTTTGGCGGTATCGAGTTTGACTACTCTCAGTGGTGGAGCAACCATTGGTCAGAAGCGCTCTCACTCGTGGCTTACATCGCTCTAATCATCTACTTCATCCTTGCTACAAAGGTTAAGAACGAGGATGTGACGGCTAAGAACGAAGAAACAATACAGGCTCAGTAAAAGAGCGAGATGGTGTGCCCGTACCTATGATGGCTTAGGCATACCATAACAGAAAAACAAATGTGCATCAATTGAGACGCAAGGGTCTTTCAATTGATGCACATTATTTTTATATCTGAAGATTTATAGCATCTCTACATCGTCATCTTCGGGGGATCAGCCAAGGATTGGCGGGCAGGAGCATTGACAGAGAAACGACTATTCCATTGCGGGACGGCCTTTATATCTAGGTGTGTGCTTCTCATCGGCGACAAAGCGCACCGTACGGGTGGGCGTACGCATCTGTAACGGATGGAGCGTGGTTTCGGGGTTGCTCATCCATTGGGCTATCTTGTTCATCCACACCTTAGCACCAGCGAGTGTGGGATGAATGCCGTCTGCACGTGGTATCTGGATGTTACTGCTATCGAAGAAACGTTTCTCACCCACACAATCGCGTATGATTCCTACGAGGTCGCGGTTGCGTATCTTGGTCCAAGGGAGTGGTCCTATCCATACATAGGGTATATTGCCCACCTTATTAATAATGTCGTTGATCCATTGCTGACGGCGATTGAAATCGTAGAAACCTAGATCATTGGTTCCTAGACAGAGAACGATGAACGTGGGATGGACGCGTTTGATATGATACTCGAGGTCTCCACGCTTTGCCCAATGATCGGTTCGGCTGCCATACCACACCACGGTGTGTAGCTCATAATCGTTTTCGGCTGCATAATCTACAAAGATGTGCCCCAGTCCGTCGGTCATGGAGTCGCCTATCAAGAGTATCACTTGATGAGCCGTATCTACCGAAAGAGAAGCGGTGGAAGATTGTTCCGCATTGAGAGGCTTGTCAAAGATAGGTTTGGGAAGGGGGTTATGATGTTCAGGACGCAATGGTTTGGGCATCGCGTCGGGTTTCATTCCTGATGTCACTTTGTAGTCGTTGGTCTGTGCAACAGCGCCTAACGGGGTGAGCATCAGCAACGGGATAAAATGCCTAAGCGCTTGCCTCATCTGATGCGTTATTGATTTGACTATCGTGCTTGTCCTTGATCCATATCTCAATGCTATTGATTATGTTCTGCCAAAGGATGTAACAACCAGGACCTACGGATGCCAAGGGATTGAGATAAGTGATGGCTATCCAAATGGCAAAGGCGGTGTTCTTCTGTCCCAAGGCTTGACCGGCTTCCATATTGCGGTGGAAGAAATGGCCAACAAATCGCCCCACAGCAAACTGAATGATGCAGAGTATCAGTCCCATGAAAGCTATAACAAGCAAGAACCACACGGACGACTGAGCGTGAACGATGTTCTTAACGGTGGTTCCTGTCACTATCATCAAGGAAAAGCACCAAAGATAGAAGCCTAAATTATCGAAACCTAAGATCCAATGATAGAAACGACGAAGGATTTTGGCATGTTTCACGATATATGCGAGGAACATCGGCACTAGCAAGACGATGCTCACCTCATACAGGATGGTAACAAAAGCTGACCAGAATGAAAAGTGGCTACCTGTATCTATCATCGGGAAGCATATCGGGATGAGTGCCGCACAGATACAGTTGGACAAGAACGTGTAGGTGGTCATCTCTTCCAAGCTGCCTCCAAGCTTCTGCGTGACTACGGCGGCTGCGGCTGCACAGGGGCCAATAATGCAGGTAAGAATCGATTCGACCAAGATAAGACTTTCGCCTTTGAGATGGCACACCAAGATAAGACCTACTAAAATCCACACAAAAACCACCTGAAACACACCTACCCAAAAGTGCCAAGGCACTGGGATAAGCTTCTGATAATCCACCTTGCAGAACGTAACAAAGAGGATGAGAAACATAAACAAGGGAAGGATGGCGGTAAAGAAAGGTTCAAGCCCCTCTCCTAATGCATCCAAGGGGGGGAGAAAAGCAAATAGCAAATAGATGATAGCACCTACTGCCATCGCAAGCGGTAACGTCCAGGTTTTGACGAATTGTATTATGGCTGATTTCATAAATCTGTGGCAAAGTTACGAAAAAAGGTTGAAACACAACTGCTTACGCGTATTGTATTTCAACCTTTTAACGTTATAGGTGTCCGATTTTACATCGGTTTATATTCTACAAAAGCTTCCATTGCCTCATAGCAAGCCAAACCTAAGCTATCATAGAGCTGAGCGGTAGAGCGGTTACGATCCTCCGCACGTTGCCAGAAGAGGCGCTCATCGTTACCGAGGAAGGGAGCACTTTCCATCTGGCTCTGATGCTTCAAGATGGCATTGCGCTTAGCACGGAGCTCTTCAGGGCTCATTGGCACGCACATCTCAATGTTCTCAATCTCCCATTCTGCCCACGCTCCACGGTACATCCAGATACGACAATCCTTCAACCATTCTGCGTTAGCATCTTTTTCAAGGTCGATAGCGGCAAGAACGGCATCGGTACACTTGCGGTGTGTGCCGTGAGGATCGGCAAGGTCACCAGCTACATAGATCTGATGTGGTTTCACTTTGGCAATCAGTTCGCGCACAATCTCAACGTCCTTCTCTGACATTGGGAACTTTTCCACCTTGCCCGACTCATAGAATGGCAAGTCAAGGAAATGAACATGATCAAGAGGAATCTGGTTAAAGGTACATGCGGTACGTGCTTCGCCACGACGAATGAGTCCCTTCACGGTCAAGATATCGCGTGTATCGACATCGCCTTCCTTCTTTTTAGATAGGAAGTTCTTAATCTCTTGGTACTTATTCTTAATCACTTCGTCCTTGTTTTCATCAAAAAGCTGATTGAAACCATTGATGAAGTGCATGAAGCGCGTTACCTCTTCATCACCAACGGCAATGTTACCAGAGGTCTCGTAAGCCACATGGACATCGTGTCCTTGCTGTACCAAGCGACGAATGGTGCCACCCATAGAGATCACATCGTCATCGGGATGAGGTGAGAAGACGATGACACGCTTTGGATATGGCAACGCACGCTCGGGGCGATTGCTATCGTCTGCATTGGGTTTGCCTCCGGGCCAACCGGTAATGGTGTGCTGAAGGTCGTTGAAAATCTTGATATTGGCATTGTATGCCGAACCAAACTTGGCAAGCAATTCGCCCAATCCGTTTTCGTTATAGTCCTTATTGGTGAGCTTCAAGATAGGTTTCTTGGTCACTTGGCAAAGCCATGTGAGGGCTGCACGTACCAGCTTGTCGTTCCATTCGCATGAGGTAACGAGCCAAGGGTGAACGATACGGGTGAGTTGGCTTGCTGCAGCAAGGTCTACAACGACATGTGCATCATTATGGGTCTGCAAGAATGAAGCTGGAATAGCATCGGTTACATGACCCTCAACGGTCTGCTGGATGATATGAGCTTTGTCCTCGCCCCATGCCGTGAGGTAAATCTTGCGTGCATTGAGTATCGAAGAGACACCCAGGGTGATGCTACAAGGAGGCACCAAATCCTGCGATGCATAGCTCAACGACATTTCCTCGCGTGCCACAGCGTCAAGAAGAATCATGCGGGCAGCCGATGTGAGACTTGAACCGGGTTCGTTTGTAGCTATATTACCCATACGACCAACGCCCAACAGCATGATATCGATTCCACCAACCGAACTGATACGCTCCTCATACTGGCGACAATAATTGGTCACATACTCTTGACTGATGGTTGCATCGGGTGTGAACACGTTCTGTGCAGCGATGTCTACCTTGTCAAGCAAGCGACTCTTGAGCTGGAGAATACAACTATTGGCATCGCTCGACTTCAATGGATAATACTCGTATGCATTGAATACGATAACATTATGGAAGCTCAGTGTGCCTGCTTCATAACGGCGCACAAGCTCTTCGTATATTGGCGTGAGTGACGAACCGGTACCCAAACCAAGCACACACATACGTCCTTCGCTGTCTTTCTGCTTAATTGTCTTCTCAATGGCATCTGCAATAGCCATCGCACCTTCTTCCATTTTGGGGAAAATGTCGGTTGGAATCTTCTCTCTACGAGTCATCTCAGAGCGCTCCACGGCCGTACGAGGACGGAAGAATTCTTCTGGCACTTTCTTAAATGCAATCTGTGAACTTAGATTTAGTCTCATTTGTCTTATGGTTATTATAATAGTTGTTTAACGATAAATGCCTCTTCCTATGTGCTAAGAAGAGGCAATGTTCTTAGAGATTGTTCTTCTCTATGTCTTTGAAGTAACGATATGTACCCACACGGAGATTCTCGCACGCAGCCTCATCAGCTACGATAATACCGTGCTGGTGCATCTGAAGAGCAGAAATGGTCCACCATTGTGTCACTGCACCTTCTACAGCTGCTTGCAAGGCGCTTGCTTTGTGGTGACCATTAACGAGGATCATCACCTCACGAGCGTCCATCACGGTACCTACACCGACAGTCAAGGCATACTTAGGAACCTTGTTCACGTCGTTATCAAAGAAACGCGAATTGGCGATAATGGTATCCGTGGTAAGCGTTTTCTCGCGTGTACGGCTTGTCAAACTAGATCCCGGCTCATTGAAAGCGATATGTCCGTCAGGACCAATACCACCGATAAACAGATCGATTCCGCCTGCCTCTTCAATCATTTGCTCGTAATGTGCACACTCTGCTTTGAGGTCTTCGGCATTACCATTGAGGATATGGACGTTCTTGGGGTTGATATCGATATGATCAAACAAGTTGCGTGCCATAAACGAATGGTAGCTTTCAGGGTGATTTTCAGGAAGTCCGACATACTCATCCATATTGAATGTCACAACATTCTTGAACGAAACGCGTCCTTCTTTGTTAGCTTTAACCAATGCTGCGTACATACCTTCAGGTGACGATCCGGTAGGCAATCCAAGCACAAAGGGATGCTCTGGGGTAGGATTAGCAGAATTGATTCGTTCTATTACATGTTCGGCTGCCCATTGAGACAATTTCTCATAATCGGCTTCTATAATTAATCTCATCTTTAATAGGATATTTTGGTTTTGTTATTTCTTTGCAAATTTACGACTTTTTTAGGAAAACTTGCAATGGCAAACGAATAATTTTCAAAAATTAGCGTACTGTTCTTGAAAAACAGTTTGAAAAGAATTAATAGTCTTTTCTTTTTCTTACCTTTGCAGTAAGATAAACGCAAAGCAAACAGAATGAAAGAATTTGTTATTTCCGAAGTTAAGGCTGAGACCGCAATACTAGTGGGACTGATTACCAAAGAGCAAGATGAAGCCAAGACCAAGGAATATCTTGACGAGCTAGAGTTTCTTGCTGACACTGCTGGCGCACAAACCGTAAAGCGCTTTACGCAACGTGTGGGTGGCCCAAGCAGCGTGACCTACGTCGGAAAAGGTAAGCTAGAAGAAATCAAACAATTCATCAAAGATAAGGAAGACGAAGACGAACCGATAGGAATGGTAATCTTTGATGATGAGCTATCTGCCAAACAAATACGCAATATAGAAACCGAATTGGGTGTAAAGATCCTTGATCGCACCTCCTTAATTCTCGATATATTCGCCATGCGAGCCCAAACTGCTAACGCCAAAACGCAAGTGGAGCTCGCACAATACCGCTATATGCTTCCACGATTGCAACGATTGTGGACCCACTTGGAACGTCAAGGTGGCGGATCGGGTAGCGGCGGTGGTAAAGGTAGTGTGGGACTGCGTGGTCCGGGTGAGACGCAGCTCGAAATGGACCGCCGCATCATCCTTCAGCGCATCACCCTTCTGAAGCAGCGTCTGCAAGAGATTGACAAGCAGAAGAACACCCAACGCAAGAACAGAGGGCGATTGATACGCGTTGCTTTGGTGGGATACACCAACGTGGGCAAGTCGACTATCATGAATCTATTGGCCAAAAGCGAAGTGTTTGCAGAGAATAAGCTCTTCGCAACCTTAGATACTACGGTGCGAAAGGTGGTGGTAGGCAATCTGCCTTTCCTCCTTGCAGACACCGTCGGGTTTATCCGCAAGCTACCAACCGACTTGGTTGATTCGTTCAAATCAACATTGGACGAGGTGCGCGAGGCTGACCTATTGGTTCATGTGGTAGATATCTCCCACCCCGACTTTGAAGAGCAGATAGACGTAGTGACCAAGACGCTAAGCGATCTAGGCACGAGCGATAAGCCAATGATGATTGTATTCAACAAGATAGACAACTATCATTGGGTTACCAAAGACGCTGACGACCTCACACCTGCCACCAAAGAGAATATCACACTAGACGAACTGAAACGCACTTGGATGGCTAAACTCAACGATGATTGCCTCTTCATCAGTGCAAAAGATAAAGAAAACATCGATGAGTTTAGAGAGACTTTATACAAGAAGGTTAGAGAACTGCATGTGCAGAAATATCCATACAACGACTTTCTCTACCCTTCAGATCTTTGAAACACATTGACATAAGAAGCAAATGACTTACAGACCACTTTCACAAGAAGAGATTTCAACCCTTGAACAGAACAGTTGCTGGGCAGAGGATTGGTCACGCGTAATGGTAAAAGAGCAAGGTTTTGATCCTCGCTTCTTTCATCGCGTAATGTTTTATGGTGACATCCGCCTTGGCGCAGTAGAGAAAAGCGTTGAGGTGAGCAAAGGTTTCACCAAGCATACTGGTATCAGTGATGCCACGCTACGTAACGTAACGGTTGGTGACAACTGCTTAATCGAGAAGATTGGCAATTATATCAACAACTACACGATAGGCGACGACTGCCATCTATCTAACATCTCGCAGATGGAAACGACCGAAGGCGCTACCTTTGGAGAAGGCAACTTGATATCGGTTCTTAACGAAGTGGGCAGCGGGAACGTCATTCTGTTTCATGGACTCAACAGTCAGTTTGCCGCATTCATGGTGAAACACTTCAACGATCAGGCTTTGAAAGACTGCATACGCCGATTGATCAACGAAGAGATTGAGCGCACCCTACCCTCCGTAGGATACATAGGTAACCATGTAAGAATCATCAACACCAAAGAGATAACCAACACCATCATCTATGACGAGTGTGAAGTGAATGGTGCTTCGTGCATCAGTGACTGCATGATTCTCTCCTCTCCCAATGCTAGCGTATACATCGGCACAGGCGTTATAGCCGAGAACTCGATCATTAGTGACGGTGTTTCGGTGATCAATAGCGTGAAGATGCAAGATTGCTTCGTAGGAGAAGCATGCAAAATCAGCAATGGTTTCACCGCCTCACAGAGCGTTTTCTTTGCCAATAGCTACATGAGCAACGGCGAGGCGTGCGCTGCCTTCTGCGGTCCGTTCTCTGCTTCGCATCACAAAAGCAGTCTGCTGATTGGTGCCATGTTCTCTTTCTACAACGCCGGGTCAGGTACCAACTTCTCAAACCACGCTTACAAGATGGGACCCATGCACTGGGGAACCCTCGAGAGAGGCACCAAGACTGCTAGCGGAGCTTACATCCTCATGCCTGCAACCATCGGTACCTTCTCCGTTTGCTTTGGTAAGCTGATGCATCACCCCAACACCCAAGCACTGCCGTTCTCCTATCTCATTGCTTATGGCGACACGATGTACCTCTCACCTGGACGTAACATCACCACGGTAGGCCTCTATCGCGACATACGCAAGTGGCCCAAGCGTGACATGCGACCCGTTAAGTGCCACAAGAGCATCGTCAACTTTGACTGGCTTTCGCCCTTCTCAGTAGGCGAAATCATCCGTGGAAAGAAGATTTTGGAGAACTTACGGCTTGCAAGCGGGGAGAACGTGTCGACCTACAACTATCACGAATACGTCATCAACGCCTCTTCACTACGCAAAGGAATCAAGTATTATGACATGGCACTGCGCATCTACATGGGTGCTGTCCTCAAACGTGCACACAAATGGGGTTTCTTCGGCAAGCCCGCTACGGACACCGGACTAGGTAAATGGAACGACCTCAGCGGATTGTTGCTACCTGCTTCGGAAGAGCAACGCATCATAGAAGATATCAAGAACAACACCCTTGACACGATTCAAAGCGTACTAGAGCGTTTCGAAACGATCAATAACAACTACCGTATGTATCAATGGACTTGGACTTATCGTCTGATCTTGGACTACTATGGTATCAAGGAGATCAACGAAGAATACGACCGACGCATCAAAGCCGACTATATCGAAGCACGTCGCTCATGGATAGCCGAAATCAAAAAGGACGCCGAGAAAGAGTTTAAGATGGGTGATGTACAGAAAGAGGTGCTAGACAACTTCATCGAGCAGCTAGATCACGAGGTCGACTTTGAAGAGTAAACACCCTGCACAACACCAAACAACGTATACTAATTATCAAGAATATGATTAATTTCAGGAAAGTTTTCACCGCCTTAGCGCTCACGTTCTCATGCGCAATGGGCGTTTCGGCACAAGGCTACACTTACCAAACGATACCTAGCGATCCGATGAAAGCGCGTATCTATACGCTAAAGAACGGATTGACCGTCTATCTAAGCGTCAACAAAGAGAAACCTAGAATCCAAACTTACATTGCTGTAAGAACGGGTTCTCGCAACGATCCTGCCGAGACTACGGGTCTGGCCCACTACCTAGAGCATCTGATGTTCAAGGGAACGACCCACTTTGGCACTTCCAATCTTGAGGCTGAGACGCCCTATCTCAACGCTATCCAGGACAAGTACGAGTACTATCGCACCTTGACCGATCCTCAAGCGCGCAAAGCTTGCTATCATGAGATCGACTCATTGTCACAACTTGCAGCCCAATATAACATCCCAAACGAGTATGACAAGATGATGGCCAACATCGGTGCAGAGGGATCTGACGCTTACACATCAAACGATGTGACTTGTTACGAAGAGAATATCCCTAGCAACGAGGTGGACAACTGGCTCAAGGTAGAGGGCGACCGATTCCAGAATATGGTGATTCGTGGCTTCCATACCGAGCTTGAAGCCGTATATGAAGAGTACAATATCGGTTTGGCTCAAGACGGCAATAAGATGTTCTATGCGCTTATGGCCAAGCTTTTCCCTAACCATCCATACGGCACACAGACCACTATCGGTAAGGGTGAGCACCTGAAGAACCCTTCCATTGTCAACATCAAGAACTACTTTAACAAGTATTATGTGCCCAATAACGTAGCAATCTGTATGGCAGGCGACTTCGATCCAGACGAGGTAGTGGCTAAGATCGATCGTTACTTTGGCGGTTGGAAGAAGAGCGAAAGCCTTTCTTATCCACAGTTTGCCCCATTGCCAGCTATCACTTCGCCCTCTGACACCACCATAATAGGTCAAGAGGCTGCGATGGTATACCTTGCTTGGCGATTCCCTGAGTCACGCTCACTGGCTACCGATACGCTTGATGTGATAGGAGATATCCTCAACAACGATAAGGCAGGACTGATTGACCTTGACCTTAATCAGCAGATGAAGGTACAAAGCGCATTCGCCGGTGCTGAAGGTCTAGCCGATTACAGTATGTTTATCCTTGGTGGCACACCGAAGCAGGACCAGAGTCTGCAAGAGGTAAGACAACTGTTACTTGCCGAGCTGGACAAGCTCAAGAAGGGCGACTTTGACGACGACTTGCTTCCAGCAGTGATCAACAACAATAAGCGTCAATATTACAACGCCTTGGACCAAAACGAATTCCGTGCCAACGAGTTTGTTAATGCTTTCATCAACCGCGAGGACTGGCAGCAACACGTAGGCTCTCTTGACCGCAAAGCGCATATGACCAAGCAACAAATCATCGACTTTGCCAATCGTTACCTCAACGACAACTTTATCTGCGTGTACAAGGAGCAAGGCAATGACACCACTATCAAAAAGGTGGAGAAGCCTACCATCACTCCTATCCCTACCAATAACGACAAGCATTCACAGTTCCTTATAGACGTGACCAACAATAAGCCCGAGCCCATCCAGCCTCGCTTCCTCGACTTCAACAAGGATCTGGCCAAAGGGAAGAGCAAGAAGAACATGCCGGTGCTTTACAAGCAGAACACGGACAACGACCTTTTCACATTGCAGCTACGTTATCCTAAACTGGGTGAAGAGACCGACCTCACATACAGTTACGCTTTCGAGTATCTTGACTATGTAGGTACGGCTAAGATGTCTAATCAAGACTTCAAGAAACAACTGTACAAGCTAGGTTGCGACTATAACATCGTTCAGACCGAAGACGAGCTCGTGATCACCGTCAAAGGTCTGAGCGAGAATATGGACAAAGCGCTTGCGCTAGTCAATGATCTGATTAAGAACAGCAAGGCGGATAACGAATCGTACAGCAACTACGTGGATATGACCCTGAAGCAGCGTCAAGACAACAAGACCAACCAGCGTTACAATTATGCTGCACTGTTCAGTTATGCACGTTACGGACAGTACAACACCTGGCGAAACGTGCTGAGCGAGGAAACGCTAAAGAGCCTTAATGGTGACAAACTATTGCAGCACGCTAGAGACATCCGCAACTATCAGCCCACCTTATTATATTATGGTCCTAAAGATTTGAGCTCGGTAGCTAAGAGCGTTGACAAGCTACAGCTATACAAACCCGCCAAGGGATTCCATGCTCCTGAAGCTAAGCCCTATGTAGAACAGACCACTCCTACTAACGAAGTGCTTCTTGCGCCTTATGATGCCAAGAATATCTACATGGCGCAGTATCACAACGAGAATCAGCAATGGTCACCCGAGCGTGCCCCATTGATCCGTTTGTTCAACGAATACTTTGGTGGACCAATGAACGCCATCGTCTTCCAGGAGCTCCGTGAAGCACGCGGACTAGCTTATAGCGCTTCGGCTAGTTACCTACAGCCTCAGAAGCAGAATCATCCTGAGAGCTTCTACACCTTCATCATCACCCAGACGGACAAGATGCCCGATTGTGTCAACGAGTTCAACTCATTGCTCAACACGCTCCCCGCACGCGATGCCGGACTGAACGTGGCACGTCAAAGCCTGATGAAGAGTATTGCCTCTAACCGCACAACCAAGTTTGGTGTACTCAGCGCTTACTGGAGTGCGCAGAAGCGCGGTCTAGATTACGACCTTGAGAAAGTGGTCTACGAGAAGCTGCCATCCATAACCATGCAGGACATACTCCAATTTGAGAAGACCTGTATGGCCAACAAGACCTACAAGTATGTCATCCTAGGCAACGAGAAAGATCTTGACATGGACTTCGTCAACAAGCTCGGAACCGTCAAGCGGCTATCCACCGAAGAAATCTTCGGATACTAATCACCGTGTGGGTGTCCATCGATGTGGGTGCCCACACCGTCATATCTTATATAAAGACAATTGCTCTTACAATCAATAAACAATAATAACAAATAATCAATTACACAAAAATGGCAAAAGAACCCGAATTTAAGTATGCTCCAATGTTTCAGTTGGGCAAAGACGATACCGAGTATCGCCTACTGACAAAGGAAGGTGTAAGCACCAGCACGTTCGAGGGCAAAGAGATCTTAAAGGTCACACCCGAGGCATTGACGCTCTTAGCACAGGAAGCTTTCCACGATGTAGAGTTTTGCTTGCGCCGCGAACACAACGAACAAGTAGCTGCCATTCTGAGCGATCCCAATAGCTCTGACAATGACAAGTATGTAGCGCTCACCTTGCTACGCAACGCTGAGACCGCAGTCAAGGGCGTATTGCCTTTCTGCCAAGACACCGGTACAGCTATTATCCACGCTGAGAAGGGTCAACAGGTGTGGGCCGACTTTGATGAAGAGGAAGCGCTCTCACGCGGTGTGTACAATACCTTCACTAAGGAGAACCTCCGCTACTCGCAGAATGCGCCTCTCAACATGTACGACGAGATCAACACACGTTGTAACCTTCCTGCACAGATCGACATCGAGGCTACCCACGGTGCCGAATATCGTTTCGTTATGGTAGCCAAGGGTGGTGGTTCTGCCAACAAGACCTACTTCTACCCAATGACCAAGGCTACCATTCAGAACGAGGGTACGCTTCTTCCTTTCTTGGTAGAGAAGATGAAGAGCCTTGGTACAGCAGCTTGTCCTCCTTACCACATCTGCTTTGTGATCGGTGGTACATCAGCTGAGAAGAACCTCCTCACCGTCAAACTGGGTTCTATCCACTACCTGGACAACCTCCCAACAAGCGGTGACGAGACCGGACGCGCCTTCCGCGACCTTGACCTAGAGGAGAAGTTGCTTAAGGAAGCACACAAGATTGGCTTCGGTGCACAGTTTGGTGGCAAGGCCTTCGCACACGATGTACGCGTGATTCGTCTGCCTCGTCATGGTGCTAGCTGTCCTATCGGTATGGGCGTAAGCTGCTCTGCTGACCGCAACATCAAAGCTAAGATCAATAAGGATGGTGTTTGGCTCGAGAAGATGGATACCAATCCTGCTAGCTTGATACCCGAATCACTTCGTCAACCAGGCGAGAATGGTGGTGTGGTAATCAATCTTGATGAGGGAATGGACAAGGCGCGCGCCATCCTAACCCAGTATCCTGTATCTACACGCGTAAGCCTCAACGGTACCATCATCGTGGCTCGTGACATCGCGCACGCTAAGCTCAAGGCTCGTCTAGACAATGGCGAGGATCTGCCACAGTACTTCAAGGATCATCCCGTCCTCTACGCAGGACCTGCAAAGACACCGGAAGGCTATCCTTGTGGATCAATGGGTCCAACCACCAGTAACCGTATGGACCCCTATGTGGACGAATTCCAGGCTCATGGTGGCTCTATGATCATGATAGGTAAGGGTAACCGTACACAGGATGTTACCGATGCTTGTAAGAAGCACGGCGGTTTCTACCTCGGCACTATCGGTGGCGTAGCTGCTGTACTGTCACAGGACGCTATCAAGAGCATCGAGTGTGTAGAGTATCCCGAGATCGGAATGGAGGCTATCTGGAAGATCACAGTAGAAGACTTCCCTGCTTTCATCCTTGTAGATGATAAGGGTCATGATTTCTTCAAGGAGCTGAAGCCTTGGACTTGCGGCTGCTAATGAGCATCATCTGACACATCATTATATGTATTAGGAGAGAAACCACAGGTTGGTTTCTCTCCTTTTTTGTTGCCACGGAGGTGATAGTGCATAGCATTTAGATTGCTATTAGGATATGGCGAAGCACGTTTGGGCATCACTTATAAATTAATTTCTAGGAGAAATCAATTTATTTTTGGATGAAAATCAATTTATTTTCTGTTTCACTTAAGCCTCTAGCTGCATATCAAACGAGGTCTGCGGATATGCTGAAGATACACTTTCGATAAATCGTTCGGGGAGCGAATGGTGGCCAAGGACGCGTAGATGGCGAAAGATAAAAGTGCTTTTTCTTGGTCATATCAAAGGAAAGTCGTAATTTTGCATCGGTTTTCAAAGTGGAAACTAAGGGGTGCTCACATCGGTGTGTGGGCTGAGATTATACCCATTGAACCTGAAACGGATAATGCCGACGCAGGAATAGATGATCCCTTTATTATCAGATTCTTTACAAAAAGAGTAAACATGAAAAGATCTTTCATGGCTCTTGTTGCGCTTTCATGCACAACAGGAATGGTGCAGGCCAATGACAACGAGCCTGTAGACACCCTTAAGACGTATCAGTTGCAGGGTGTACAAGTCACATCAACACGTGCTAACAACAAGACACCAATGGCTTTCAGCAATCTTTCGTCAGATGAGATTAAGAAAGTGAACTTTGGTCTCGACATCCCCTATGTGTTATCACTCACCCCTTCAGTCACTACCACATCTGATGCCGGCAATGGCATAGGTTATACCTCGCTCCGTGTACGTGGCACTGACCCTTCACGAATCAACATCACCGCCAATGGCATTCCCGTAAGTGATGCCGAGAGCTCCACCACCTTTTGGGTGAACATGGCCGATTTCACTTCTTCTGTACAGAGCATGCAGATCCAGCGTGGTGTGGGAACGTCAACCAATGGTGCTGGTGCCTTTGGTGCTACGATCAATATGCAAACCGAGAACATCGGGGTGCGTCCATTCGTAGGTGTTGACCTCAGCGCTGGTAGCTATTATAGCCATAAGGAGACCGTCCGCTTTGGTACGGGTCTGATCAATGACCACTGGGGTCTGCAAGGACGATTGTCTAACATCGGTTCTAAAGGATATCTAGACAGAGCATCTGCCAAGCTCAATAGCTACTTCTTGCAAGCAGGCTATTTCGGTGACAACACGATGGTGAAGTTTATCACTTGGAATGGTATGGAACAAACCTATCATGCTTGGAACTACACATCTAAGTATGAGCAGAGCCTCTACGGACGTCAGTACAACTCTTGCGGCGAGTATTATGACGAGAACGGAAACGTTCATTATTATAAGAATCAGACCGACAACTATCATCAGCAAAACTACCAGCTGATCTGGAACCAGATGTTCACACCGCAGTGGACACTCAACACCGCTGTGCATTATACACGCGGTGATGGTTACTACGATGAGTATAAGAGCAACAAGAACTTGCAGGATTATGGGTTGAGCGACACCAAATTCAAGACCGATCTCACACGTCAGAAGAAGATGGCAAACGACTTCTATGGTGCAATAGCAAGTGTGACGTATAACAACTTGGCTGGGTTGCAGATGGTGCTCGGCGGTGGATGGAACAAGTATGATGGTGACCACTTCGGTCTAGTCAACTGGGTGAAAGAACCACAGAAGGTATTGTACCCTGGCTACGAGTATTATCGCAACAACTCTAAGAAGACCGACGGCAACGTGTATGGCAAGGTGAACTGGAACTTCTGGCAGGGCATGAGTGCTTTTGTGGACCTTCAGTATCGTCATGTCAACTATAAGATGCAGAATCCAAGCGACTACTACATCGCTAACCGTAGCTCAGAATATGTGCTGAATGAGACCTTCGACTTCTTCAACCCTAAGTTTGGTATCAACTATGACATCACTGACAATCACAAAGTGTATGTCTCTTATGCCATCAGCCACAAGGAGCCTGTACGCAACAACTACCAAAACTATTGGGGAACCATCGACAGCAAGGTGAACAAGAACGAGAAGCCTGTTGCCGAACGGCTCAATGACCTTGAACTGGGATACAAATATCAGAGCAAAGCATTCTCTGCTGGACTCAATCTGTATTATATGAACTATAAAAACCAGTTTGTACTCACCGGCGAACTGGACGATATAGGCGAGGCTAAGACCAAGAACTTTGACAAGAGCTATCGTATGGGCGTAGAGCTTGAAGCTGCTTGGAAGCCAGTGGACTGGTTCCGTTGGGACATCAACGCTACGTTCTCTAAGAACAAGGTGAAGGATATGACCGTAGGACTGGACGATGGAAGCGTGGCTAACCTTGGTACTTGCGACTTGGCTTTCTCACCAAGCGCAATACTGAACAACATCTTCAGCTTCAACTATCAAGGTTTCAGCGCAAGCATTCAGAGCCAATACACCAGCAAGCAGAACCTTACTAACACGGGTATCAGCGCGTACAACAACTATAAGAAAGATGGGGCGTTCGACCAAAGCGTGGATATGTGCCTTAAGGAGCACTTCACCACAAACGTAGACCTTTCCTATCGCTTCTCTTTGCATTGCTTAGGACTGAAGGATGCTACGGTGGGCGTGACCTTCTACAACATCTTCAGCGCTAAATATGACAACAACGGTTGGGCTGCACCTAGCTACCGCAAAGGTGCCAATGGTCAGGTGGAAGCTTTCTGCACCGAGGATCTCTATGAGGCAGGATTTGCACCATCTGCTCCTTTCAACTGGATGGCACATCTTAGCTTGAACTTTTAAACTTACCTAAAATAACCAGAGGATTGCTCACTAGCAGATGCAAGTGGGTGGTCCTCTTTCTTTTTCAGATTATGATCGCTTTTCTTACACAACATTGGCTCGACATTCTTGGTACGCTGGTAGGCCTAGTCTACATCTATCAAGAATATAAAGCTAGCATCTGGCTATGGGTTACGGGTATCGTAATGCCGGTAATCTATATGTTCGTATATCTTGATGCTGGATTATATGCCGACTTTGGGATGCAGGTCTACTATGCCTTCGCTGCCATATACGGTCTGCTGGTTTGGAAATTCGGCAAAAAGAAGGACCAACAGCAAGCACCCATCGAGATCACACACATCCAGCGGGCGGTGGTTATCCAGTCGGCTATCTTCTTCTTGATAGCTTGGGGGGCACTATACTTAGTGCTTATCCATTTTACCAACTCTACCGTGCCCGTGCTCGATTCGTTCGGCAATGCGCTCAGCTTTATCGGTCTATGGTGGTTGGCACGCAAGTATATCGAGCAATGGTGGGTTTGGATCGTGGTGGATCTAGAGCTTGCGGTTCTATATGTGTACAAGGACATTCCCTTTACGGCTGGTCTCTACGCCCTATACGTCGTGATAGCTTGCCTAGGATATCGCAAATGGAAGACGATGATGAACGATTAATTTTGCACGAATGACTGATACGATTTACCCTTTAGTTGATAAGCTGTGGGCCGCTGATGTGGTCATCTTAGCCAATGGCGACTACCCCACGCACCCAATCGCCGTCAATCTATTGCACCAAGCTAAACGGCTGCTATGTTGTGACCAGGCTGGGGAAAAGGCTTTACGTGACCCCAAACTGAAGATTGAGGCTGTGATAGGTGATGGCGACTCTATCTCGATAAGCTTGCGTAACGCGATTAAGGACCGATTCATACGCATCGAGGAGCAGGAAGATAACGATCTGACCAAAGCCACGCGCTATGCGATACAGCACCTAGCTGAATGGGAAGCAGAAGAGAAGCCTACCTTCGTATATCTTGGGGCCACTGGTAAACGCGAAGATCACACACTCGGCAACATCTCACTTATGATGCGCTATCACAAAGAAATGAATATAAAGCCTGTGATGGTGACCGATTATGGATGGTTTGTACCGGTTACGGGTGATGCCCTCTTCGAGTCGTTCCCCGGACAGCAGGTCAGCCTATTCAATTTCTCTTGCACCGAGCTCACCGGTAAAGGGCTTAAATGGTCGCCCTACCCCACTACACAGCTTTGGCAAGGCACACTTAACGAGGCTTTAGATAGCCAGTTTGCTATTCAGGCCAATGGTGATTACCTTGTGTATCGTACGTTTGAGAAGAAAGAACTTGTATAGAAGCTATCGGTATGAAGCTAAAAAAGCGGTTGGAAATCTTCTTTCCAACCGCTTTTGATATATAAGATTAATAACTTTTCTGCTTTTCTGAAAGCCAGAGCTAGGCATTGAGTCTTGCAGTATAGCAAAGATTGATCTGCTTCTAACTCTTTAACTTGAACGAATTCTCTATGCTGGAGAGCTCAGCACTGAAGCCTTTATCCACCTTCAGTCGGCCTGCCACTTGGTTGCAGCTATGAATGACCGTGCTATGATCACGTCCACCAACGAGTTTGCCAATACGTGAAGCGGGCATCTTGGTATATTTCTGTGCCAGATACATACTCACCTGACGAGCCACCACAATATCTCTCTTGCGCGAACGAGAGTTGACATCCTTTGTGGTTACGTTGAAGTGATCGCACACTTTCTCCAGTATATCATCGATGGTGAGGGGTTCATCATCTATCTTAACGGCTCGCTTGATTACTCGTTCAGCCAGTCGCATATCGATATCACAGTTGTATACCACTGAGTAAGCTCACAAACTGTTGATTA
>CAVHUZ010000028.1:0-29097 GCA_963639545.1 Bacteroidaceae bacterium | reverse complement strand
GATAGGGCTTTAAATCTGCTTTATGCCTAGGACAATGCCGGTGTAGATGCGCCCTGAGTCCTTACCCAAACGGCGTGCGGAGAAGAATGTATCCACAGCGTCGTAGGTGCAGATGCCCGCTTCTAGGATGTTGTCGGCACTGATGCCGGCGCCTTCAAGCTGCATGCGGTTGCATAGCGGCAGGTCGATGTGCCACTTGTCGTGCATCTTCGCAATGCGATCCATATCAAAGTTGAGCGTCTGAAACTGGTCGTACACCTCTTGGCCTACCTCAAAGTTGGCTTCAGAGATGCCTGGACCAATGATCGCTTTCAAATCTTTAGGTGCCGTGTGAAACATCATGCCCATCTCTCTGACCACCTTTAGAACGATGTGATTGAGCGTTCCGCGCCATCCGGCATGCACCGCAGCCACCGCGTGATGGGCTGCATCATAGAGCAGCACGGGTATGCAGTCGGCTGTTGACACCCCGATGCACACACCGCTGACATTGGTCATCACCGCATCCACACCCTCAAGGAGCTGGTGGCGAATCGATTCGGGTAGCTGAAGAAACTCCTCAGCAATCATCCTCGACTCTATCCCGTGAACCTGATGGGGCAAGATGATACGTGAAGCATCTACCTCTAAGGTGTCAGCTAGGATTTGGCGGTTCTGCGCCACCGCCTCCTCGTCATCTCCGCAGAAAGGGTTGATGTTCATCGTGCCGTAGCTACCCTTGCTCACACCGCCCTTGCGAGTGGTGCTGAAAGCCTTTACGCCATCGGCCAGCGTGTATTGATGGATTATGGAATCAGTCATCTGTGTATTCAAAATCTTCTAAGTCTTCTACATCATCATACTCGTCTACAGCCTCGCAGTCTTCAATGTCCGCGCCCTCAGCGTGTTGCTCGTCTCTGAACGTAGCCATATCCTTGTTGCGGTGAACCAAGGTGTCCTCGGCAGTGATCTCCTGCAGCTTGTTGCTCTCTGAGTTGAGGTGCTCCCATAGCACGTCCTTGAGCTCGTTAACGCCAAATCCGGTCACGGCAGAGATAAACACCACGGGTAGATCGGTGGGTAACGTGTCCTTCAACATGGTGATGAGCTCCTCGTCCAAGAGGTCACACTTGGTTACAGCCAGTACGCGTTGCTTGTCGAGCATCTCGGGATTAAACTGCTTGAGCTCGTTGAGCAACACCTCATACTCCTTCTTGATGTCGTCCGTATCGCCTGGTACCATGAAGAGCAGGAGCGAGTTGCGCTCAATGTGGCGCAAGAAGCGCAGACCTAGACCTTTGCCTTCGCTGGCTCCCTCGATGATGCCGGGGATGTCAGCCATGACAAAGCTCAGATGGTCGCGGTAGCTCACGATGCCTAGTGAAGGCTCCATCGTGGTAAAGGGATAGTTGGCTATCTTAGGCTTGGCACTAGAAAGAGAGGATAGCAGGGTGGATTTGCCAGCGTTAGGAAATCCTACGAGACCTACGTCGGCAAGGAGTTTGAGCTCCATGATGACGGTTAGTTCCTGCATAGGCTCACCGGGTTGTGCATAGCGGGGTGCCTGATTGGTAGCCGTGCGAAACTGGAAGTTGCCCAGTCCGCCTCGTCCGCCCTTGAGCAACAGCACCGTCTGTCCGTCATAAGTGACGTCACAGATATATTGTCCGTTCTCCGCATTGTACACCACGGTACCGCAAGGCACGTCAATATACACGTCTTTGCCGTCCGTGCCGTGGCAGTTGTCACGTCCGCCGTTGCCTCCATGCTCGGCAAACACATGTTTCTGGTATTTCAGATGGAGCAGTGTCCAATAGTTGTGGTTGCCTCGGAGGTAGATGCTACCGCCCTTGCCGCCGTCGCCACCATCGGGACCGCCATTGGGATTGTACTTGATGTGTCTGAGGTGCATAGATCCTCGTCCGCCTTTACCGGACCGACACTGTATCTTGACGTAGTCAACGAAGTTTGATTCTGCCATGTGTGTGATGCGATTGGTTTTTCTTTGGATATGGAGCGGTGAAGCTGCGCTCCGTGCATTTAGACTGCAAAGGTACGAAAAAAAACTGATACCATCTGCTCAATACAAAAAAGGCCCTTGTCACCAAGAGCCTTTTCGCAGTTATGTCGTCCTTATGTTGGGACGGTAGATGTATGTATTCTATGATTTATTACACCCCATTCATAGGGTTAGAATGCACCCTTTAATGGATTGGAGTGCACCCTTTATAGAATTAGAGCGCGTCAATCACCTCGCAGATGCGACCAAAGATCTCTTCCACAGTGCCGAGACCTTCTACATGGTGGTGGATGCCTTCTTTCTCATACCAGTCAATCAGCGGTGAGGTCTGTGTGTGGTAAACGTTCAGACGCTTCTTGATGGTTTCTTCGTTATCGTCGCTTCTGCCACTCTGCTGGCCACGGAGAAGAAGACGCTTCATCAGTTCGTCCTCAGGAACGAATAGCTCAATCATTGCCGCAACCTCATGATTGCGTTCGGCGAGCATCTTCTTTAGTGCCTCAGCTTGTGGGATGGTGCGTGGGAAACCGTCAAAGATCACACCTTTGTGCTCCTTGCCAAAGCTATCGTATACGCTTGCGAGGATATCCACCATTAACTCGTCGGGGATCAACTGACCCTGGTCGATGTATCCTTTGGCGGTCTTGCCAAGCTCTGTACCGTTCTTGATTTCGTTACGAAGCACGTCGCCAGTAGAGATGTGCTCTAGTCCGTACTTCTCAATCATTTTGTCGCTCTGTGTTCCTTTACCTGCACCGGGCGCACCAAAAATTACTATATTCTTCATTTGTTAGTTATGGGTTATTGTCTTCCAGCTCATTACGAGGGGTAGAAGACGGTTTTATCATCTCTGTTATCCTGTGATGTTAGGGCATAGTAGGGGCATTAAGGGGGTGGGGCGAGTTACTCGCTGACCAGCGTGTAGATGTCTCTCAGACCGCGACCGAGCTGGTCATAGTCTAAGCCGTAGCCTACAATGAAGTCGTTAGGGATTTCCATGGCAGCGTATTCGATGTTCAATGGCACCTTCAGTTTGCCTGGTTTGAGGAGCAATGTGCAGATATGAATGCTTGCGGGGTTCTTAGCTTCAAGCTGGCTAATCATCTGCTTCATTGTGGTACCAGTGTCTACGATATCTTCGACAATCACGACGTGACGGCCAGTGATATCTTCTTTCAGTCCCATGACCTCTTTGACCTTACCCGTAGAACTTGTTCCTTCGTATGAAGCTACCCTTATGAACGTGATCTCTGCAGGGAAATTGATCTCACGCATCAAGTCGGCAGCAAAGACAAACGACCCGTTGAGTACGGCGATGAATATGGGGTTCTTGTCAGCCAAGTCTTGATTGATTCGTGCGGCAACCGCTTTGATACGCTTTAAAATCTCGGCTTCGGGGATGGAAGTCTCAAAGGTTTTGTCCTTGATAGTTACTCTGCTCATTGCTTCGTTATGCTTATTTTAGCGCAAAATTACGAAAATTATAGCAAATACCGCCTTTATGTTGTCATTAATTTTGTAATTTTGCAACTATGAAGATATTCACAAGTGACCAGTTACACGAGCTTGACCGTTACACAATAGAGAAAGAACCTATCGCTTCGATTGATTTGATGGAGCGTGCGGCTAAGGCGCTGACCCTCGCTATTATGGACGAGTGGAATGATCGTACCCCTGTGGTGGTCTTCGCAGGGCCTGGAAACAACGGCGGTGACGCCCTTGCAGTGGCTCGTCTGCTCTTAGGACAAGGATATAACGTAAAGATATATTTGTTTAACATCATGAATCATCTCTCTGACGATTGTGCAATCAATCGCCAAAGGCTTCATGATGATAAGCATGCGAAGGAGTTTGTGGAGGTAACTAGCAAGTTTGATCCACCCGAACTCACTGCCGGAACACTTGTTGTGGACGGCCTCTTCGGTACAGGACAGAACAAACCGCTTGCTGGCGGATTTGCTTCGCTCGTAAAATATATCAACCACAGCCCTGCTAAGGTGGTCAGTATAGATATGCCTTCGGGCTTGATGACCGAGGACAATAGCATGAACGTACGGGCAAACATTATCCGCGCTGACCTCACGCTTACGTTTCATCAGAAGAAATTGGCTTTTTTCTTTGCCGATGCACAGCAATACATCGGTCGATTGAAGGTTCTCGACATTCGATTAAGTCAAGAATACGTGCGCAATACCGATGCTCAGTACATGGTGTTGGATGAAGATGATGTGCGCTCGCGTATGCTTTCACGTGATGATTTTGCTCATAAAGGACTCATGGGCAACGCATTGCTCATTGCTGGAAGTTACGGAATGACTGGTGCAGCCATCTTAGCTTCGCGGGCTTGTCTCCGCTCTGGGGTGGGCAAACTGACCACGCACGTACCGCAAAACAACTATATCGTGATGCAGACTTCCGTCCCTGAGGCGGTGTTACAGCTTGATGCAGATCGCGAAATCTTCAGTGAGGCTGTGGATACTGACGCTTTCGATGCCTTGGGAATCGGTCCCGGGCTAGGCCAAGAAGAAACCACGGCTATCGCAATGATCTCTCAGATACGTCGTGCGCAGTGTCCTATCGTGGCTGATGCGGACGCACTGAACATCCTAGCCAACCATCGCGCATGGGTTCAGCAGTTGCCTCGTGATATCATCTTGACTCCGCACCCCTTGGAGTTTGACCGTTTGTCGGGTGTAGCTTGCTCTACTGACTATGAACGGCTTACCAATGCGCAAGCAATGGCGCAAAAGTTTCATGTTTATATCGTCCTTAAAGGACACAACACCGCTATCTGTTTCCCTGACGGACACGTGTGCTTCTGTCCTACTGGCAATAGTGGTATGGCCACGGCGGGTAGCGGCGATGTGCTCACAGGTATCCTTCTCGGACTCTTAGCACGTGGTTATCGTCCTGCAGATGCCTGCGTTGTGGGTGTGTATCTGCATGGTTTGGCTGGCGATTTGGCCGTGAACGACCTTGGTAAGGAGAGTTTGGTGGCAGGAGACCTTGTTCGTTATCTGCCCAAAGCATTCTTGGCATTGCAAGATTAGAACTGCTTTATCCATCGATACCCTACATATCGTCAGATAGCAGCATTCCTCTGACACGTTAAACACCTATTATATATAATAAAATTGCGGAGCTTTCATGGCCCCGCAATTTTGTTTTTATATGCCTTTAGACGTATTGTTGTTTTGTGGAAATATTCCTAAAGCTTAGTTGTTGATCGTGAAACTCTGATCGGCACCATTGGTAGCGTAGAACACCATGGTGAGTTTGCCTTCGGGATACTTGTTCAGATCCACCGTCGCATTAAGGTCGGAAGCAGCCAAGGTGATGGTGTCGAGCTCCTTGTCGTTGCCATCCAGCACAATAATCTTGTATAGCGGATGGTTAGCTTGAGCGTAAAGCATACCCTTGTTGCTAATCTGTACCTTTACTTCGACGGTCTCAGCAGGTGTTACGGCGGTAGTGGTGGTCACCACTTCGTGCTTGCTTTCCACGAAAGGTAAGCCCATTGCCATGATCATTTTCACACCGTAGTTCTTGCCCAACTTGCGGTAGCCCACATTGCTGAAGTGGGTATGATCGTCAGAGAGCGGACATCCGGCAGATGAAACGACATACGAATGCTGCAGCACGTTGTGCATCTGGGATATTGTTTTGTTAGCCAAAGAGCAGTTGCCGTGGTATTCCTCCGCGCCCACTTCGCCTACAAGCAGTGGCACACGAGTAGAATCGAGTTGCAAATCGTTCAGAATGTCATAGTAGATCTTTCTCACCTCTTTGTTCCAAGTGGGCGAATAAGCATCTGTCTCGCCCTGATGCAGAAGGATTCCTTTGATGATTCCGTCGCGTTGAGCTTGCTTTGCAAGGGTGATTAGTCGTTGATAAGGATTGAAATCGTACTGTTTCATGATGTTGCGCGACCAGTCCTGGGTGAGCGTGTCGGCATACTCATGGTATCGATCTTTGTCAAAGGCGATGATGGGGCAACCCTCCACCGCTACAGCAACGAGTCCTACCTTGTCACACGAGCCTTTGGTGTGTTCTAAGACGGTCTTGCCGAAGCTACCCAAAAGGCTGAGGTGCGAATCGGCTCTGACGATAGGAGGCAAGGCCTTGCGCCATTGTCCCACTTTGCGCCCATCGTTTCCGTCTACGGCAGATAGACTAACGAGATTCTCGGGGATAACGGAGTCTTCCTTTTCGATGACGCCCATACCAGCCATATTTGACTGACCGATGCACAGATATACCCAGAACTTCTTGTCCTGTGCGCTCATGCTCAAGGCGCAACAGAGCATGGTGATGATGCATAGAATCTTTTTCATATAGATAGATGATGTTGAAGGATGTGTATCTTGACTAAAACCAAAAAGCGGCAACTCCCTATTGGAGCTGCCGCCCTGTATTATTTTCTTGCTAATGGATATTAGTCGAGGTTAGCAAGCTTGTTTTCGCTACCGAGCACGTCAGTGATCTTATGCTTGTAAAGGTCAACCATGTACTCACGAGCCTTACCACAGTACTGGCGAGGATCGAAGTATTCAGGATGCTCTACGAAGGTCTGACGGATACCAGCGGTGAATGCCAAACGAGAGTCAGAGTCGATATTGATCTTGCAAACTGCGCTAGCAGAAGCTTGGCGGAGCTGCTCCTCAGGAATACCTACTGCATCAGGCATCTTGCCACCGAACTTGTTGATGATGTCAACATACTCCTGTGGTACAGAAGATGAACCGTGAAGCACGATTGGGAAGCCAGGAAGCTTCTCTTCGATTTCCTTCAATACATCGAATGCCAATGGAGGAGGAACGAGGCGACCGGTCTTAGGATCACGTGTGCACTGCTCTGGCTTGAACTTGTAAGCACCGTGAGAAGTACCGATAGAGATAGCCAAAGAGTCGCAACCTGAACGTGTAGCGAAGTCGATAACCTCTTCTGGCTTGGTGTAGTGAGATTCCTCTGCTACTACTTCGTCCTCAACACCAGCGAGCACACCGAGCTCAGCCTCTACAGTTACGTCGTGCTGATGAGCGTAGTCAACTACTTTCTTTGTCAAAGCGATGTTCTCTTCGTATGGGAGAGAAGAACCATCGATCATTACAGAAGAGAAGCCCATGTCTACACAGTCCTTGCAAAGCTCGAAGCTATCGCCGTGGTCCAAGTGCAGAACGATCTCAGGATGGTTGCAACCCATCTCCTTTGCAAACTCTACAGCGCCTTCTGCCATGTAGCGAAGGAGGGTAGCGTTAGCATATTTGCGGGCACCTTTAGAAACCTGAAGGATTACAGGTGACTTCAATTCAGAAGATGCGGTGATGATAGCTTGAAGCTGCTCAAGGTTGTTGAAGTTGAATGCAGGAATAGCATAACCGCCATTGACTGCTCTCTTGAACATCTCGCGTGTGTTAACGAGACCAAGATCTTTGTAGTTTACTGCCATAATTGTTTATTATGATTAAAATGAATATCTTCTTTTTGTGTAACTTCTACCTTTGAATTTCTTCAGTTGCAAAATTACTACATTCTTTTTTTAACACCAAACTTGTAACCTTATATAATGTGTCGAAAGTGTTAAATAACGTAATTTTCAATGCTACGGTTTATCGCTCTCTGACTTTTTGCCAAACGCACATAGCATTTCAAAAACGCAAAAAAGCCTCCCGCTTTTTACGAGAGGCTCTTATGGATTTATTATAGGCTATGCTAGGATTTATCCGAATCTTTCCGTCTATTCCTCCATTGGCTGCTTGCCGATGATAGAAAGCCTAATGGTCTTATTTCTCTTTCGGCTCGATGCCTTTCCATGCGAGAGATGCCAAGGCCCCGCCTAATAAGGGAGCAGCCACAAAGATCCACAGATTGGTAACGGCAGTGCCACCTTGGAAGATAGCTGGACCGATGCTTCGAGCTGGGTTAACGGATGTGCCGGTGAAGCGAATGCATGCTAGATGCACAAGGATCAAGGACAGACCGATGGCTAATCCTGCAAAATTGTTGGTCGCGCCGTTGGTCTTTGATGTTGCGCCAAGCACTACGAGTACGAATACGAAAGTGTAGAACGTCTCAGCAAGGAATCCGCCGAGGCTGGTCACACCGGCTTGCAAGTCGTTAGCTCCTGTGCCTACCACACCGTCACCTGTGCTTGCTGTGAGTAGATACAATAAGCCCGCACCGACGATTCCGCCCAATATCTGTGCGCCCCAATAGCCCACAGCCTCACGCATCGACATACGGCCAGAGAGCAAAACGCCCAATGTGATAGCAGGATTGATATGGCAACCCGACACACCGCCAATGGTGTAAGCCATTGCTACCACTGCCAAGCCAAAGGCAATCGCTGTTCCTACCACGCCTGGAATATTGTTCACAGGGTCGCAACTCAATGCTACCGCAGCACCACAACCCATCAGGGTGAGTACCATAGTGCCGATAAACTCGGCAAAATACTTCTTTGTTTCGTTCATGATTTATACTTATAAGGGGTTAATATTTATCCTTTTATGCGGATGAAGAGGCTTGAGGTGTGCTCTTATTCGGTGTAATCGAATGACAGAACGTCTGCGTACGAGCTGCTTGCGCCGTTGCAGTAGATGCCTAGAGTTACTCCGGTGAATCCGCCGGCTACCTCGGTAGAGAGCAAAGATGTGTTCAGCGCGCCCACCTCGGTCCATGTGCCGCGTCGGGTCTGGCACAGGAAGTGGTACATCAAGCCGTCGCTGGTGATGCGAAGCTGCTGTACGCCTTTGGGCAAAGCTACCTTGTTCACCACATAATCGATGCCTTTGAGCTTACAACGCAACTGTGCTTGATAGCCTACCGAGCTTGGTGTGACATAGAAATCATAGTGGCCGTCAAAGATTTGGAACACTGATAGTCCCACTTTGCTACCCGTCTTCAGTCCGTTAGGGTTGACACTGATCTCTGCCACCATCGTGGGTGATGTCTGACGGATGCCTACGAAGGTGTTAGGGTCGAGCTGATCCAGTGTTGTAGCGGATGCGTGCAGACGCAGACCGGTACTCTTGTATTCGTAGTTGGCCTCTACTGGGTGTCCTAGATGAATCCATTGCGCATCCAGCTTGTCCTTGGTGAAGTCGTAATGTCCCTTTGCTTTAGGCATCGGAGATAGCGGGAGCGTCTTTGCTTGCATCACGGTGTCGATAGCTTCTCCGCCATATACCACGGGCCATTCGCCTTCCTTCCATTCCACCGGAGCAAGATAAGTCTCGCGGCCGAGGTGGTGATATGAACCGCCATAGTTGCGATAAGCCAAGAAGATCACCCACCAGTTGCCCTGTTGGTCCTGTACAAAGTCGCCATGACCGCAACCTTGGATCTGCTTTCCTTCACCTTTATGATTGCAGTTGGTCATGATAGGGTTAGCCGGATTTGACTCATAAGGTCCATAGATGTCACGTGAACGAGCGATGGTGAGGTGGTGAGCTAGCTCCGTGCCACCTTCGGAGATGAGCAGATAGTACCATCCGTCCTTCTTATAGATATGCGGACCTTCTGGGTAACGGCCACCAGCGCCACCCCAGATGGCTTTGCTAGGTGTGAGCTGCTTGCCCGTCTTGGGGTCAATTTGGCATAGTGTGATCTGTCCGTCGGGGTTAGACACCATATAGCAGACGTCACCTTCGAAGTAGAGTGACGGGTCGATGCCTTGCTGACTGAGCCAAAGCGGTTCGCTCCAAGGGCCCTTGGGATCAGTGGCAGTAACCATAAAGTTGCCTCCGTTACCCACATTGGTGGTAATCATATAGTAAGTTCCGTTGTTATAACGGATGGTTGGTGCATAGATACCTAGCCAAGAGGTAGCGTCCTTGAGTGGCAACTGCGACTTACGATCCAGCACATTGCCTATCTGTTCCCAATGGACGAGATCCTTACTGTGGTAGATTGGCACGCCAGGAAAGTACTGGAAACTAGAGTTTACGGTGTAATAATCATCCCCAACGCGTACACAACTGGGGTCTGGATGGAATCCTGGCAATACAGGATTGTTGTAGGTGCTGGCTGATTGAGCCCATACGCCTATGGCAAAACACACCATAAGGGCACTGATTAGTAATTTCTTCATTTTGGGTTTTGTAGTTTTTAAGGCGTGTTCTTCAAATTCCACGCATTGTTATGCTTTTGTTTTAGACGGATTGCCCTTTGTGTCTTTTTGTTTTTATCCGGCATCTTCTTCTTTCTCTTTTAGTCGAATAGTCCGCTATACTCCTTCAAGAGATAAGTAAAATCTGCTCGGCTACATTCCAAAAATCCCACAAATGTAATTTTAAGAACCCGCCTTAATTGTTTACAAAATTACTAAAAATATTTGAAATTGTCTTCCTTTTGGTACGAAATACAATATAGAATACGTAAAAATGGTAAGTGACACTGGTTATAAAGATTCAATCCGCATTCTACTCGTTAAGATTTGACTGTCTTTACCAATAAAAGTCAGTTTTGTATTGCTATCCAATCTATTTGTATTATCTTTGCCTTTGCATTTCAAAACAAAGACTAATGAATATAGATAAAGAAGCAAATAAAGAGGAGTTTATTCAACTCTTGCGTTCCACCAAGCGTGAAGGAATCGACTATGTGATAGAGGACTTGGAGCAGGATGGCTTTTTCGAAGCACCTGCCTCGGCTGGACACCATCTCAACTGCGCCGGCGGTCTGTGCCAACACTCTCTCAATACCTATCGCGCGGGCCTGATGATATGGGAAGGTCTTGACGCTCTTGACCCTTCGGTACATAACGAAGTGAAGAAGGAAAACGTCATCTTGGCTACCCTTCTGCACGATGTGTGCAAGACAAAGATCTACAAACCCACGATGAAGAAGACTAAGAACGCCCTTGGTATGTGGGTGGATCAACCTGGTTACAACATCAGTTATAAGGATCTGCCTATCGGACACGGCGAGAAGAGCGTAGTGATGCTTCTGCTCTCAGGCCTCGAACTCACCGATGAAGAGATCATGGCGATACGTTGGCACATGGGTGCTTTTGACCTAAACCTCAATAGCTACGAGGATGTGCGCAACTATGACACCGCCAAGAAGCTATCGCCATTGGTTCAGATCGTAGAGTCGGCTGACAGTATTGCCGCTGGCATCCTAGAGACACAGGCCGAAGATCGCGAAAAACTTTAATCCTCTCCCCCTTCATCCTATACCATTGAGAGCCGCCCTACCATGCGTAGAGCGGCTCTCAATGGTTTTATATGGAGCTAATCCTATTTTCTTCGAGAGGCGTTAAGGTTGTTCAGGGAACAAACCATGTAGACGCTCGTCTATCATATCCGTCACGCGGCGGAAGTCGTCGGGGTTGTTCTGAAAGTCGGTGTTGTCGCCATCAACAATGATCATCTTACCCTTGTATTGTTTCACCCATTCCTCATAACGCTTGTTGAGGCCCTTGAGGTAGTCGATACGCATGGTCTGCTCATAGTCGCGACCACGTTGCTGGATGTGTTCGATGAGGTGAGGCACAGTGGAACGGATGTAAATCAGCAGATCCGGTAGCTTTACGAGGCTCATCATCAGGTCGAACAGATCGGTATAGTTGTTAAAGTCGCGGTCACTCATCAGTCCCATGTCGTGCAGATTGGGTGCAAAGATGCGTGCATCCTCAAAGATGGTGCGATCCTGTACGATAGTGTCTGTGGAACGAGAGATTTCCACCACGTCACGAAAACGCTTGTTAAGAAAGTAGATTTGGAGGTTGAACGACCAACGTTCCATGTCGTGATAGTAGTCGGCAAGGTAAGGGTTGTTGTCTACGGGTTCATAATGCGCTTTCCATCCAAATCGTTTAGCAAGTAGGGTGGTGAGGGTCGATTTGCCCGCACCGATATTTCCAGCAATAGCTATATGCATGTTGTTTCTGTATTATTTATAGGTATGTATATTGTTGGGGTTATTTCTGAACATCAGGGAACAGACCGAAAAGGTCGCGATCGATCTTACTGGTGATGTATCCTAGGTCTTTGGGGTTGTTCTCAAAGTCCATCTTGTCCACGTCTACGATCAGAACCTTCCCCGGATATTGGTGAAGGATAAACTCCTCGTAGCGCTTGTTGAGGTTCTCTAGATACTCAATGGGCATCTTCTGTTCATAGTCGCGTCCGCGCTTCTCAATATTCTTTACTAGATGAGAGATTGAGCATCTGAGGTAAATCATCAAGTCGGGATACTTCACCGCATCGGTCATGCATCCAAATAGCTCCATGTACGTGGTATAGTCCTTCTCCGTCATGTTGCCCATGGCATAGTTGTTGGCAGTGAAGACGTACACACCCTCATAGATGGTACGATCCTGAATGATGGTCTTCTCGCTGCGGCTGATGTCCAGCAAGTCCTTGAATCTCTCTTTAAGGAAATAGATCTCCATGGCAAACGACCATCGTTTGAGATCCTTGTAGTAATCGTCTAGGTACGGATTGTACGTGACGGCTTCATAACGCGGCTCCCAACCGTATCGCTTAGCTAGCAGACGGGTCAGTGTGGTCTTTCCGCTTCCGATGTTTCCGGCAATGGCTATGTGCATGGAATGATTACTTGAAGGTGGTAGGTGTGCCGTAACATCCGTTAGGCATTTGTATATGTAGCATCGCGCAGATGGTAGCAGCGATGTCGGTGATATGCGTCTCGGCAGTGGTCTCGCCATGAGGAACGTTCCATCCCATGTAGACGCAAGGGATGTGGGTGTCATATACGTATGGCTGACCGTGTGAGGTGCCACCGTAGTTGGGGTCAAACTTTCTGCCGAAGTATTGTGGACGAGTCACTACAGAGATTTCTCCGCTGCGTCCGCGGCAGTATCCATTAATCAAGCGCTCCTTGATAGGGGTAGGGATAGAGGCTTGGTTGATCTTCTCATTGTTTACTACATAGAGATATTCGGGGTTCTGCTTGAGCCATTCTACGGCTGCATCAATGATGGTTTCTTTGCTTGTAGACGTGGTACTCCATAGCTTTGGGTCGAAGGTAAACTGATAGTTGTCCTCGGGTAAGACGGGATTCATGGTCAAGGCAAACTTCCCTTTGAGGTAAGTGTTGAGATCCTGGGTAGCTTGGTCATAGTCCCATGATCCAGCAGGATATTTATGTGCACGCAGCTGGTTATAGTTGTGTGCTGCGCCATGGTCAGCCGTGAGGAACAATAGGTAGTTGCCTTTACCCACAGCGGCATCCAATGCTTCTAGGAAAGTGGTCACATCCTTGTCTAGCTGTAGCCATACTGCCTTGTTTTCCTTACCGCGAGTGGAGTATTGATGCCCTATGGCATCTGTGGAAGATATGCTTACGGTGAGCATATCGGTCACGTCACCTTGGCCCAGTTTTTCGTTCTTGAGCAAGGCTTCAGCCATCTTGAAGGTCATAGTCACCCCCTCGGTAGAGCCCTTGAGGTTATATCCAGGTTTGGTATGGTTGGCTTTGTTAAAATCCTGTACCCATTGAGGCAACTCGCTCATATAGTACGTACTGCTGATAAACTGTCCAGCAGAGGTGTCCCACCAATAAGCGGCATTGGCAGTGTGACCAGCAGGGAGGATAGAAGCGCGATCCTTGAGCGCCACACCGAACACGCGTGACTGGTAGTCGTTGCTCAGGCGTAGCTCGTCACCGATGGTAGAGACACGCAAGCGGCGCGGACTCATCTGTCCTTTTGGACTCTTTGAACCTACTCCCTGTACGGCAGAATCTTGACAACAATACACGTTTTTGCCGTTCTCATAGAAGTGGTTGCCGGCAATACCGCTTATGGACGGAACCGCTCCTGTATACACAGCAGAGTGGCCGATGGATGTTACGGTAGGCGTATAGTTGATATGGGTGTTAGCGCAAGAGTATCCTTCACGCAAAATGCGCTTCAGTCCGCCTTCACCATATAGGTCATAATAGTAGTAAAGGTAATCCCAACGCATCTGATCAACGACCAATCCCACGACCAATTTGGGGCGTGCCACTTGTGCTTGGGCACATAGCGCACAGAGTAACAGTACAAAGGTAAGTATCTTTTTCATGCGAGCAAAGGTACAAAAATATTCTTAGAAGCCTTCTAATACTTGTTAAAAATCAATGGCGTAGCTTCTCTCGGAAGTTGGTATTCTTCTTCAGATAAGCCATCAAGAGGATTACGCTCAGGAATGCCACACCTAGTGCCACCGGATAGGATACCCCTGCAAGGCTGTCATAGCATCCGTGTAGGATGGCAGGGATGGCAAGCGCCAGCAAGTAGAGCGATTGGCGGTAGCGCGGGTAGAGTCCTGCCATACCCACAAAGTAGCCCGCGATGCCCGAGAACATAGCGTGGAGGAAGGGTAGGGAGGTGAGTCGGGCGATGTTGAGCACAAACGCCGTGGTATAGTCGGCCTGAATGTTGACCGTGGTCTGATATTGCACACCCTCAAAGACGCCAAACGCGATACCCGCCATGAGTCCGTAATAGACCATCGTCTGCGGGGTGAGCGGTTGCTTGGCCTTTGCTCGGATGATGAATAGAGGGATCATCTTGGTCAGTTCCTCCGTGACGCCCACACCTAAGATAAAGCCCAACAGGTTGTTAGGGAACGGGGCGGAGGTGAAGATGTAGAAGAAGTTGAGATTGTTCAGTCCCGAGAAGATCACGAAGACCCCCAACTGAGTCATGAAAAACGTGTAAATGGTGGTCTTGAGGCTCACCTGATGCGTCCGGAAGAAGTAGGCAAAGAATAGTCCCCAGATAGTGGCAAAGTAAAGACTGATGATGTAGAACATCAAGTAACCGCCTATGGGGAGCAACATGATGACCGATAACGATAGTCCTACCGCTGCCAGCAACAACAAGCGATGGTTCTCGATGATGGCTTGGCGATTGATTTCTTCGACGGGGAAGATAAACTCTCTGCCTATTTTGGCTAGCTGGCTAACCACCGAACCCTCATGTCGGCAGGTGGCTTTGACGCCATAATGTGTGAGGATATGCCCTAACGTGTCATGGATACCGGTGCTGGTGTCATACGCTTTGTCATGTAAGAGCAGCTTACCCTCGTACACAAAGCGGGTCAAGGTGTTGATGTCGTAGGGACCATAATCCCTCTCGTTGCGTGTAATGTATATCATATTGCAAAGATAGTAAATGTTAAGAACCTGTCTATAAATGGGCTATCAATTTCTCAATCAGTCGCGGCGTGGCAAAGTCCGTCAGCCTTTCTTCCTCTATCCAGATATATTGGGAGAGCAACTGCGGGCGCTCTTGCGCCTCGTAAAGGTATAGGTCAGCTAGGAGCTTCTGATGCGTGAGCACGTGTTTCATTCCTTTGACCTTGAGCTGATAGCTGGCCTTCACTTCTCTCGGGCTGATCAGAGGAGGCTCCCAAAGGCCCTCCCAGATGTCACCATGTGGGCGGCGACGGATAGCCGTGAAGCCGTTACACCTTATATATAAATAGATGAGATGCCGTTCCTTTATCTTTAAAGTCTTCTTCTTTACCGGCAGCGTCTCGATGCAGTGGTTTCTGAGCGCATGGCAACCCTCAGCCAGTGGACAGATATCACATTGCGGAGAGGTGGGAGTGCACTGTGTGGCGCCAAAATCCATCATGGCTTGATTGAACGTGTCGGGTGCATCGTGTGGCAATAGCTCGTCGGCTAGTTGTTGAAAGCATTTCTTCCCTTTCCCCGTATTGATAGGAATGTCGATGCCGAAGTAGCGAGCCAAGATGCGATAGACGTTCCCATCCACTGCTGCCACGGGCTGATGAAAGGCAAAGGAAGCGATGGCGGCAGCCGTGTAGTCGCCCACGCCCTTGAGCTGACGTATCTCTTCAAATGTCTCGGGAAATCGCCCCAATGTCACAATCTGCTTGGCGGCATAATGGAGGTTGCGTGCCCGGCTATAGTAACCTAGTCCTTGCCACATCCGTAGGACCTCATCCTCAGAGGCTTGCGCTAGCGCATGAACCGTAGGAAAGCGCTCTATCATCCGCCTCCAGTACCCTTCGCCCTGTGCGATGCGTGTCTGCTGAAGGATGATCTCGCTCAGCCAGATGGCATAAGCATCTTGCGTGTGACGCCAAGGAAGGTCGCGCTGGTGCTGGGCGAACCAATCGAGTATGACTGCGGAGAAGTTCATGATGCAAAGGTAAGCCTTTTTTGTCAAATAATATCATCGCTTTCACAATCCGTTCGTTAAGGTTTCAGAATAAAAATCAATTTATTTTTCGATTGAAATCAAATTGATTTCTTTCAAAAAATAAATTGATTTTCATTCCGTCTGCGGCTCTGCTAAGGTGTGAAAGATACGTCGTGATATCCTAAGAGAGAATCTTTTGGAGGAAGATTCGTTATCCACGTCAGTGTCGTAACGCTCAATTCGTGTCCCAAAATCTTTGCTGTGAGAGGCTTAAAGAATATTTATAAATGACAAAAATCAAGAATAACTCATCAGTTTGCGGCTATCTCATTTGTCTAAGAAAAGGATAATCATTACTTTTGCGAGATAGTCAAGATAACATAACAAGATGAGAAGACAAAATCGTAGCTTACTGCGCCTATTGCCTTTGGTGGCATTGTTGGCCTTGCTGACCACTTCTTGCGCCTCCAAGATGTCAGCCGTTAATGACCTGGAAAAGCTTTCCTATGACCTGCGTGATCATTCGTCAGAGTATAGTGTGGCTCAATGGAAGAGCCAAGCCGAACGCTTTGTGAAGATACGCAAGCGCATAGAGAAATACGACTATACTGTGGCTGAACGCCAACGTATAGGTAAGCTTGAGGGCGACTGCCTCCGCTATGTGGCAAAGGGCGCCAAAGAAGGTGTCGTGGACAAGATTTTGGGGTATGGTAGCGAACTGCAAGAAGTGCTGGATGCTATCTCCGGTCGCAAGAGTGACAAGTAACAATTGCGCTGTCCGCAGGTGGTTGTCGTTTGGGATGTAAGCGAGGGTGACGTCACGGCCTGAAAGTCTACATCTGAAACGCTAGACGCAGTCGGCTTGATAAAGGATAATAAAAACGGTGGAAACGCTGAATTTTTCAGCCAAAAGCAAAAAATCTTCGCAAAGAATTAGTATCTTTGCACATCTATAATCAAAAGAAAGAACAATGGCAGGTACAAAGCAAATCAAAACTGCATTAATTTCGGTCTTCCATAAGGACGGACTTGAAGACTTGTTGAAGAAACTCAATGAAGATGGTGTACGCTTCCTTAGCACTGGCGGAACGCAACAGTTTATCGAATCGTTAGGTTATTCATGTGACAAGGTGGAAGATGTAACCACCTATCCATCTATCCTCGGTGGACGTGTAAAGACATTGCACCCGAAGGTTTTCGGTGGTATCTTGGCACGTCGCGATAACGAAGGCGATATCCAACAGATGCAACAGTATGAGATTCCAGCCATTGATCTTGTGATTGTGGACCTCTATCCCTTTGAGCAAACAGTGGCAAGCGGTGCTAGCGATGCTGATATCATTGAGAAGATTGATATCGGTGGCATCTCGCTCATTCGTGCCGGAGCTAAGAACTTCAATGATGTGGTAATCATTCCAAGCAAGGCCGAATATCCCGTATTGCTTCAGTTGCTTAACACCAAGGGCGCTCAGACCGACCTTGAGGACCGTAAGATGTTTGCTGAACGTGCCTTCGGCGTAAGCAGCCACTATGACACGGCCATTCACGACTGGTTTGTGAGCAAGTAAAGGTAAGCAGATTATTTTCGAAAATATAGATATACAACTTTTAGAATGGGATTCTTTTCTTTTATCCAAGAGATAGCCATGGACCTTGGAACGGCCAATACGATTATTATCAGCGATGATAAGATCGTGGTGGACGAGCCTTCTGTTGTGGCATTGGATCGTCGCACTGACAAGATGATTGCTGTCGGTGGCGAGGCAAAAATGATGTATGAGAAGGAACACGCCAACATTCGCACCGTCAGACCACTTCGTGATGGAGTGATAGCCGACTTTACGGCATGCGAACAGATGATGCGTGGCTTGATCAAGCAGGTACACACAGGTAGCCGCTTGTTCTCTCCCTCTTTACGAATGGTGATTGGCGTACCCTCAGGCAGTACTGAGGTGGAGCTCCGTGCCGTGCGCGACTCTGCTGAACGTGCCGATGGTCGTGACGTATACTTGATCTTTGAACCTATGGCAGCAGCCCTCGGTATGGGCATTGATGTTGAGGCTCCTGAAGGAAACATGATCGTCGATATCGGTGGTGGTAGCACAGAGATTGCCGTTATCTCCCTCGGTGGTATCGTGACCAACAACTCTATCCGTGTGGCAGGTGACGAGCTCACCTCTGATATTCAGGAGTATATGAGTCGTCAGCACAATGTGAAGGTCAGTGAACGTATGGCCGAGCGTATCAAGGTGCATGTAGGCTCGGCGCTGACCGACCTCGGCGATGAGGCTCCAGAGGATTACATCATCCATGGTCCTAACCGTATCACCTCGCTTCCAATGGAAGTTCCGGTATGCTATCAGGAGATAGCTCACTGCTTGGATAAGACTATCGCTAAGATTGAGAATGCCGTTCTCTCAGCGTTGGATAACACACCACCTGAGCTCTATGCTGATATCGTGCATAACGGAATATGGCTCAGCGGTGGCGGCGCATTGCTTCGTGGTATCGATAAGCGCTTGACGGATAAGATCAACATTCCGTTCCACGTGGCTGAGGATCCTCTCCATAGCGTGGCAACAGGTGCAGGTATCGCCTTGAAGAATGTGGACCGTTTCTCATTCTTGATGAGATAAGCAGATAGCCTTACGGTAAAGGCATCTAAATAAAGAAAGTCAAGGAAATTAAAGGTTACGGCGTGAAAAGCCACAAAGGCAATTGTCGCAGTCTTTGATTTCTTTGACTTTATGTCAAGGCGAGTTCTAAAAGGTACCATCCCGTCATAGAACGCGCCTTTACTACATTTTGTATATAGGATTAGAATACAATCTTTCGGGATTGGAACAGAATCTATAAGGAAAGAAAATCAACATAGATCCAGGGTATGCATAATTTAACGGAGTTTCTTACCAAATACTTTCATTGCTTCCTCTTTCTGTTGTTGGAGGTTGTCAGCTTGGTGTTGATGTTCCGATTCAATAACTACCAGGGGAGCGTATGGTTTACCTCTGCAAATTATGTAGCAGGCATCGTTTACGAACAAGAGTCGAAACTGCTGTCGTTCTTCAGTCTGGGAGAGGCCAATGAGGCGCTCACGAAGCGCAATCTCGAACTGGAGCAAGAGGTGAAGAGCCTCTCTGCGCAGCTATTCGACAAGACCAAGGACTCCACTTACCTCAAACGGGGACAGTTTAGGTTGTTGGAAAAGTACCATCTCATACAAGCTAAGGTGGTGGACAACTCTATTGATCGTAGCGACAACTTCATGACCATCAACGTGGGAAGCGCCGATGGTGTGAAGAAAGATATGGGTGTGGCTTGTGGCGATGGCATCGTGGGTATCGTCTACCTAGTAGGCTCTCATTACTCGGTGGTCATTCCGTTGCTCAACTCTAAGTCGAATGTCAGTTGCGCCATATCGGGCCGTGACTATTTTGGTTATATCAAGTGGAATGGAGGACCTTCCAACATCGCTTATCTAGACGATGTGCCACGTCATGCACGCTTCAAGATAGGTGACAGAGTGGTTACTTCGGGTTATTCGGCGGTGTTCCCTGCAGGCTTATTGGTGGGTAAAGTGAAGAAGGTATTCAATTCGCAGGACGGTCTCTCGTATAGTTTGCAGATCGAACTGTCAACCAATTTTGCCAACCTTCGTGACGTCTGTGTGATCAACGAACCCGAACTAGATGTACGTAAGCAGCTCCTTCAGGCTGCCCAAGACTCTATTAAGCCACGTAGCGATCAGTAAATCCATTCTCCTCCAACGCCGTAATCATTGAGATTATCATTATGAACGAAGATTTATTAAGGAAGTTGTTGCTCTTTGTAGTGCTGTGCCTGGTACAGGTATTGGTACTCAATCACATCCATCTCTTTGGTTGTGCAACGCCCTTGCTCTGCATATATTTCCCCATAACGCTCCAACGCAACTATCCACGTTGGGCTTCATTGCTTTGGGGCTTCTTCTTGGGATTGCTCCTCGATATCTTTGCCAATACACCGGGTGTGGCGGCAGCCTCTATGACGTTGATGGCTTTCCTCCAACCCTATATCCTCGATCCTTTCCTTCCACGCGAAGCGGCAGACGACTTTAAGCCTACCATCACCAGTCTAGGCTTCGGTCCCTATAGCGTTTATGCGGGATTGTTCTGCTTGATGTATGCGTTGGTGTTCTTCTCGCTGGATATGTTCAGTTTCTTTAATATCCTGCAGTGGTGCGAGAACGTTGGGGGTAGCTTCCTATTGACTTTCTTGCTGATAATGGTAATAGATAATGTGAGGAACCGCTGATGAAAAACTATGATCTCGAAAAGCGCCGTTATATCCTCAGTGGCGTTGCCATCTTTATCGTTATCGTCTATATCATCAGGTTGTTTGCCCTCCAGATAGCCAGCGACGACTATCGGAAGAGTGCCGACTCGAACGCTTTCCTCAAGAAGGTGGAGTTTCCTGGGCGCGGCGTGATAACCGATCGCAAGGGCAAACTGCTGGTTTACAATCAGCCGGCGTATGATATCATGGTGGTGATGAACGAGGAAAACGGTCGATTGGATACGATGGACTTCTGTCGTTCGCTCAATATCACAAAGGAATACTTTATCAAACGAATGGCCGAAATAAAGGATCGAAACAAGAATCCGGGCTATTCAAGGTTCACGCAACAGCTCTTCATGAGTCAGTTGCCGGACAAAGAGTTCAGCGCTTTCCAAGAGAAGATCTTCCGTTTCCCTGGTTTCTACATCCAGCGTCGTAGCATCCGACAATACAAAGAGCCTATCGCGGCACATCTCTTAGGCGATGTGGCAGAGGTGTCGGCAAGCGATGTGGAGGATGATGACTACTATCAGCCGGGCGACTACATCGGTAAGTCGGGATTGGAACGCCAATATGAGAAGGAGCTACGTGGTCAGAAAGGTATCCAAATCATGTTGCGTGATGCCCACGGTCGTATCCAAGGACATTATAAGGATGGCAAATACGATCAGAAACCACGTCCGGGAAAGGATCTGCAGCTTGGTATCGATGCCGATCTTCAGGCTCTTGGTGAACGACTCATGGAAGGGAAGCTAGGCGCTATCGTTGCTATCGAACCCAAGACGGGTCAAATCCTTGCTATGGTATCATCTCCAACGTATGATCCACGCATTATGATCGGTAAGATGCGCGGTAAGATTCAGTCGCAGATGACGCTCGATCCCGCTAAGCCCTTGCTTAATCGAGCAGTCATGGGACAGTATCCTCCAGGCAGTACGTTTAAGACTTCACAGGCTGTAACCTATTATACAGAAGGCATTATCAGTGATTCTACCCGATATGTGTGCAACCACGGCTTCTCGTTTCATGGTCTTCATGTAGGTTGTCACGGCCATGCGTCACCTCTAGCGCTTGTCCCCGCCATCAGCACATCATGCAATGGATACTTCTGTTGGGGCTTATACCACATGCTCTCGAACCGCCAGAAATACCCCACCTTGGATGATGCGATGAACGTTTGGCGTGATTATATGGTCTCGATGGGCTTCGGATATAAGCTCGGCATTGACGTTCCGGGAGAGAAACGTGGTATGATTCCTAATGCAAAGTTCTACGACAATGCCTTTGGTAAGTGGAATCCGCTATCGGTTATATCTATTTCGATCGGTCAGGGTGAGGTCAATCTCACACCATTACAGATCGCCAACCTTGGCGCTACCATTGCTAACAGAGGCTACTATGTCACCCCTCACGTGGTGCGGCATATCTCCGGCGGGCAGATAGATAAGAAATACTTCGAGAAGCATCGTACTAAAGGTAGCGTAAAGAGCTATGAAGAGGTAATCAAAGGTATGATGTCATCTGTTGCGGGTGGTACTTGTGCGCATGCGGTGCACCCCGGTTACAGTCTCGCAGGTAAGACCGGTACTGCTCAAAACCGCGGTAAGGACCACTCGGTGTTCATGGGATTTGCTCCCGTAGATACGCCGAAGATTGCCATTGCGGTCTATGTGGAGAACGGCGGCTTCGGTGCTGTATACGGAGTGCCTATCGGTTCGTTGATGATAGAGCAGTATATCAATGGCAAACTCACCGATGGCGATGCCGCAAAGGCCGCTGAGATACAAAAGCGCCATATCTCTTATCCATTCAAAAGACCTTTGACGCATGCTGACTCGCTCCGTCTTGACTCGCTCAAACGTATCAATGCCGTTAAGGATTCGCTCAAAGTGGCTCAAGATAAAGCCAAGATGGAACAAAAGAAGCTTGACGATGCCAAGAAGGAGAAGCAAGATCAAGAGAAGAAAAAGAACCAACCGCAGAACGATCCGGCCATTCGTGTAGACGATGAGGTCAAACCTCAGAGTGACGAACGTAAGGATGACGACAAGGATAAGAAGCCACAACGGCACGAACCCGGTAATGATAAGACGCAAAAGAAGGAATAACCCATACGACAAGGAGCTATAAGCATGACTAATAATAAAGGGATGAGCAAACAACCAGGTGTTCTGCAGTCGCTCGACTGGTGGACGATAGGCATCTATCTTGCCTTACTCGTCTTTGGGTGGATAAGCGTTTGTGGTGCTAGCTATACCTACGGAGACACTGATATCTTCTCGATGAGCACACGTTCGGGCATGCAGATTGTGTGGATAGGTACTAGTATCTGTCTAGGATTTGTGCTATTGATGCTTGACGACCGCTTCTATGATACCTTTGCTTACGTTGTCTATGCGGTGCTGATACTCGTTTTGTTTGTCACAATCTTCAATCCGCACGAGATAAAGGGTTCCCGATCGTGGCTGGTCTTAGGTCCGCTGCGATTGCAACCCGCCGAGTTTGCTAAGTTTGCCACGGCTCTTGCCGTTGCCAAATTTATGAGTACATACGGCTTTACGATGCAGAACATGAAGCATTTTGCCATGGCTTGTGGTATCGTTTTCCTACCGATGCTCTGCATTGTGGGCCAGAAAGAGACAGGTTCGGCACTGGTTTACTTCTCTTTCTTCCTGATGTTCTACCGCGAAGGCATGCCTGGAAGTATCCTTTTTACGGGTGTTGCCATGGTGATCTACTTCGTTGTGGGTATCAAGTATGAACAGTTTATGTTGTTTGATACGCCCACCTCGGTCGGCAAATTTGTGGTCTTGCTCTTGGTTCAGATCTTTTCGGCAGGCTTGCTCTACAACTATCTTGGTGAGAAAGCGAAGAGCTTGCGACTTGTGGGCATCTGTGTGGGTATGACATTGTTGGCATTCTTGTTCTCCGAATACGTCATTCCGTTTGATATTGTTTGGGTTCAGATAGTCCTATCTTGCGCTCTTCTCGGTTTCTTTATATATCATTGGCTGAGCACCCGATACATTACCTATCTATATATAGGCCTCTTTGCGTTGGGCTCAATAGCCTTTTTCTATTCAGCCGACTATGTGCTGAACAACGTGATGGAACCCCACCAGCGTGTACGTATCAACGTTTTGTTGGGTCTTGATGACGATTTGGCTGGTGCAGGATACAATGTTCATCAGAGCGAGATAGCCATTGGGTCGGGTGGTCTAGAAGGTAAAGGCTTCCTGAATGGTACCCAAACCAAACTCAAATTTGTCCCAGAGCAAGATACCGACTTTATTTTCTGCACCGTGGGTGAGGAAGAAGGCTTCTTAGGATCGGCTTCGGTGTTGTTGCTTTTCCTTGCTTTGGTGTTGCGATTGATGAAGATTGCCGAGCGCCAACCATTCAAGTTTGGACGAGTCTACGGCTATTGTGTGGCGGGAATCTTCCTCTTCCATCTGTTTATTAATGTGGGAATGGTACTTGGACTGACGCCAGTGATAGGTATCCCGCTGCCGTTCTTCAGTTACGGAGGATCGTCGTTGTGGGGCTTTACGTTCCTTTTGTTTATCTTTTTGCGCATCGATGCGGGGCGCAATCTGATCCGTCAATAACCTGATTGCGGCTTCCAGATAGTCTTTAGAAGCTGTGATATAATCTGAAACACCTTATTATAATAGGTAAGAGACCTAATATAATAAGGTGTAATCTTATTCTTTAGTCAACCGAATGCCTACGCTCGATATGCCCTTGACGCTTTCTTGGCGCATATTATGATTGATTGTGACGTAGAGCGAATCGCTATTCTTGAGGTCAAACTGCGTTACCTTGCTGAGAAGTTCGGTCGAGGTGATGCCTGGTTTGCCTAGTGGCGTGCCATTGCTATCCGTGATGCGGATGGTCACAGTGTCCGTTATGGTTCGTTGAGAGGGGATTATGTGTGTCCGAACGACCAAACTCAACTGCTGAAACGGGTACTCATGATTGGCCAATACGCCCACGCTCATCTTGTATCTACCCGCCCATTGCCTTGGAATAGCAAACCGCACGGTGTCGTTATGCTCCCATTCGCTGACGTTCACGTCATGATATCGGTCGTAAGTGCGGTCATCGTTACATCCCCATAAGCCTACCAATGCAACGAAGAGTGCCGCTGCCATAGCTCTTTTGTATGCTTTGCGCATGATGGATGTTCCTTATTGTTGCTTCTTGTCGTTGTTGTTTGGTGTACGATGTGCCTCACGCTGGTTGGCTTCACGGCCTTGCTGAGGCTGATTGCCACGTGGTTGTCCTTGGCGATTGGGACGATCCGGACGCTGACGACGCTTATTGTTGCGTGGCTGTCTGTTCTGTTCCGTAGGCGCTTTGTCGGCTTTAGGTGCGTTACCTTCCGCCTTTTCAGCTGTCTTTTCGGGTTTGTTAGCCTGCTTCTCGGGCTTACTAGAAGGCTTATCTGCCTTTGCAGCCTCAGTCTTAGGCTTACGGTTGTTCTTCTTTTTCTTCTTCTTAGCCTTGTCAAAACGGCTTAGATCCGTTCCTTCCAACAAGTCTACAGGCTTCTCGGGTTCCTTCTTGATGTCATCTGGCTGCAGCGAATAAGGCTTTTCACCTCTTCTATTCATCTCGATAATCTCTCTTGCGCGTGCTGCGGAGATCACTTCCATGTTGGCTCCGAGGTTGCGGTCGGTAGAGTAAGTGCACTCACCGCTAAGTATGTCGGTCTTAAACAAGTGGTATTCGCCGTCCATAGTCAGCAGAGTAACTTCTCTGCTAGGCAACTTCTTGCTTGCTTCCATATAGGTGTCTACCTCATAATTGAGGCAACACTTGAGTTTGGCGCACATTCCCGCGAGCTTCGTGGGGTTGAGACTGATGTTCTGGAAGCGTGCCGCATTGGTGCTAACGCTTGAGAAATTCTTCATCCAAGTGGCGCAACACAGCTCGCGTCCGCAGGGACCAGTGCCTCCGATGCGTCCAGCCTCTTGTCTAGCGCCAATCTGTTTCATCTCTATGCGTACGTGGAACGTGGCCGCCAGATCCTTAATGAGCTGTCTGAAGTCGACGCGTTCGTCGGCAATGTAGTAGAATATAGCCTTGTTGCCATCGCCTTGATACTCCACGTCACCTATCTTCATGTCCAGTCCGAGGTTCTTAGCGATCTGTCTGCTCTCGATCATCGTGTCGTGTTCGCGTGCCTTAGCTTGCTCATACTTTTCCATATCCGTCTCCTTGGCGATGCGATAGATGCGCTTGATGTCATCAGCCGACTTGAGATTGGCTTTCTTTAGCTGCAGTTTGACCAGCTGACCGGTGAGTGTCACCACGCCGATGTCGTGCCCTGGGTTTGCTTCCACGGCTACGATGTCTCCCTTTTTGAGCTCAAGGTTGTTCACGTTGTGGTAGTATCCCTTGCGTGTGTTCTTGAATTGCACCTCTACCAGGTCGGTAGTCTTGTCGTTGCCCGGCACATCGGCTAGGTAATCGTAGGTGTTAAGCTGGTGATCTTGTCTTCCACAACCTCTATGGCATAGCCCTCTGTCGCAGCCATTCCATAGTTTGAAGTTCATATTTTTGTAGTCCATGACGATGATCCGTTGTGTTATTGATGTATTTTATCTTAATAGCAAGACAATCAGTTGTAGTGCCATGTCAAAGAGAACAATCTTCTCCTTGGCGTTACCTTCGATGTCTTGTTGAGTCTGCTGAAACAGTTCGTTGATCTCAATGACGTTTTTCTCATTGATGAAGCGTGCAAACTTGCTAGAGAAAGCGTCTTCCTCCTTGGTTTGGAAGTTGAGTTCGGGTTGGTGAAAGTTGTATATAAAGTTTTCGCGCACCTGCTGCATGAAGTAAGTGAGCATTCTGATTTCCTTCTCTCTGCCCATAGCTGCTATGGTGTCGCACCATGTCTTGAGTCCTTTGAGGTTGCGCGCGTAGCATAGGCGCATCAGTGAGGCAAACTGCTGGAGAAACTCTCCGCGCTCATTATCGGCGCTGATAAACTCCAATGCGTGCAACCAACTGCCGTGAGCCATATGTGCAATGCGTGCGGCATCGTCCGTTTCCAGTCCGCGCTTGTCCATCAAGGCTTGCTGAATGGTCTGTTCGTCGATGTGCGGCACGTCTATACGCTGGGTTCTGCTGCGTATTGTCTCCAACAAAGCTTCCGGTTCTTGACTGATGAGAAGGAACACCGTGTGCTTAGGAGGTTCTTCGAGAAGCTTGAGAATCTTGTTAGAGAATACCTCATGTGCCCTTTCTGGTTTCCAGATGATCACCACCTTGTATCCGCCCATGCTAGATTTGAGCGACAGCTTTCGTGTGAGGCTATCACTCTCGGCAGTGGTAATGGTAGCTTGCTTGTTCGTTGTCCCCATGGCTTCCATCCACTGTGTGAAGGAGAAATAAGGACTCTTGCAGACCATCTCGTGCCAAGGGCGAGCAAAGTCGTCACTTGTTGCCTTATAGTCGGCCTTCATCTTGTCAAGCCTAATGATAGGATATACGAAGTGAAGATCTGGGTGCTCCCACTTGCGAATCATGGCTTCAGCATTGGAAACGTTTACCGGCATCGACGGTGTGCCCTTGGTCAGAAGCTCGGAGGCATACGCCAAGGCTAGCGCCAACTTGCCCACGCCCTCATCTCCACATAGAAGGAGCGCTTGCTGAACGCGGTCCTCCTTGATGGTTTGCATCAAACGTTGTTTGATTTTGTCTTGTCCGATGATCTCGCTGAAATCCATGAGATGCCTAATCATTTAGTTGAATGGGTACAAAGGTACAAAAAAATGTGCACAAATCCTATTCTCTTCCTCTTTGTTTTTCGTGCTTCTGCTTCGTGTTTTCGATTGTTTATCTGTCACCTAGAATCGAGATCGAATATACAAAGCTTCATGCCAATATTATTGACAACTCTCAATCATTTATCTTAAGCATAAGAATCAAAATCAGATGAAGGATAAACAAAAAATAGGGAAAGCCGCTTCTGAAACGTATTATAACTAAAAACCTAAAAACTTATGACAAAAAACGAATCAGGTAGTCGCGCCTACCTCATCAGTATCGTGATGGTAGCAGTGCTCGGAGGATTGCTCTTCGGGTACGATACCGCTGTAATCTCTGGCGCGGAGAAGGGATTACAAGCATTCTTCTTGGGTGCCCCCGACTTTCAATATTCTGATTTCCTACACGGATTCACATCCAGTTCGGCTCTGATAGGATGTATCGTGGGAAGCGCCTTGTCTGGATTGTTTGCCAGCAAACTTGGTCGTAAACGCTCATTGATCTTTGCCGGCGTTTGCTTCTTTATCTCAGCATGGGGCAGTATGTACCCCGAGAGCTTTGGATTGCTTCCCGAAGGCAAACCCTCATGGACGCTCTTGGTAGTGTTTAACATCTATCGTGTCCTCGGTGGTATCGGTGTGGGTATGGCGTCAGCCATCTGCCCGATGTATATCGGCGAGGTAGCGCCAAGCAATATCCGTGGTATGTTGGTGAGCTGGAACCAGTTTGCTATCATCTTCGGTCAGCTCGTGGTCTACTTTGTCAACTTCCTTATCCTTGGTGATCATACCAATCCCGCTATCGAATCGGTGGGTCAAGGTTTCTCTAAGGTCTTGGCAACAAGCGATCCATGGACTATCAGCACCGGTTGGCGTTACATGTTCGGTTCCGAATGTGTCCCCGCAGGTCTCTTTACCATCTTGATATGCTTTGTTCCCGAAACGCCTCGTTACTTGGTAATGATCGGTCAGGACGAGAAAGCGCTCAATGTGCTCACCCGAATCAATGGTTTGACACGTGCCAAAGCTACCCTTGAGGATATCAAGAACACCATTACCACCAAGACAGAACGCTTGTTCACATACGGATACCTTTGTATCTTCGTAGGTATCATGCTCTCTGTGTTCCAGCAAGCAGTGGGTATCAATGCCGTTCTCTACTATGCACCACGTATCTTTGCCGATATGGGAATGAACAATCCGATGGTTCAGACCGTCATCATGGGTGTGATCAATATCCTCTTCACCCTTGTGGCTGTATTCACAGTGGAGAAGTTGGGTCGCAAACCTCTGCTTATCTATGGTTCTATCGGTATGGCTATTGGTGCGTTCGGAGTGGCTCTGACCTTCGGTAATGCCTCTCTGAGCATGGTTACGATGCTTTCTATCATGGTCTATTCGGCTAGCTTTATGTTCTCTTGGGGCCCTATCTGCTGGGTTCTCATTGCCGAAATCTTCCCCAACACCATCCGTGGCGCTGCCGTAGCTATCGCAGTGGCATTCCAATGGGTGTTCAACTTCATCGTTTCGTCCACCTTTGTGCCAATGTTTAACATGCACTTGACTGAAGGCGACGACTTCGGACACTGGTTCACCTACGGATTGTATGGTGTGATTTGCGTCCTTGCAGCCGTGTTTGTGATGGTTCTTGTACCTGAAACCAAAGGCAAGACCCTCGAAGATATGACCAAGCTTTGGAGCAAAAAATAAGAATCGATTAACATATTAGGTCAAATAGCTGGGCTTTGAGCCCCTTCATGAAATCAGCCTAGGGCAGTGCTTGTTCTAGGCTGATTCTGTTTCTATTCGCTTTGAATTCCGTTTTGTCCTCTATTCGATCTTCTTTCAATATCCTTCAATCTTCTATCAATATCCTTTTA
>CAVHUZ010000027.1:0-29401 GCA_963639545.1 Bacteroidaceae bacterium | reverse complement strand
CTGCACTCGGGAAACTGAAAACAAGTTTTCTTTCCGCTCGTTTGCATTATCTTTACATGTAGTTTCACTCAAAACCGATATACGATTATGACACACGGACACGACGTTTTACACATGATGGAAGGCAATAGCTATGCTTCCAAGCAACAACTAGTAGATGCTATCATTGCACGCTTTGGCGCAGAAGAGCGATTCTATACCTGTTCGGCATCAGATCTGACCGCCGAAGAACTTGTGACTTTCCTTGAAGAACGTGGCAAGTTTAAGCCTGCGGGCGCTGCCGACTTCACTGTGGACATCACAAAGGTGTGCAACCATTAATCGCTGATGGACGATTAGCGCAACCATCTCCCTTAAAGTGTGCGCGGCAAGATACGATAAAAGGGGGCAATGCTCCAACAACTAGCTATGGCAGAAAAGTGTATCCAACTATCCTTGTTCCCCGATGAGGAACAACCCGAAGCTGCGGCAGATGCTGAAGAGACGGCGTATGACCTGACCGACCTCTTCAACCGCTTGGCGCAATCAGCTTTCCGCAGTAGGTTTCACCTCACCGACAAGGATCGTCAATACATCGCAGCAAAGGGATTGCCCACCATCCGCCGTCATGCGCAAGACTTTGTGGCTCATCGTTTGGCGCCAGCCTATATCCCCAATGATGGCAAACAAACCCCTATGCGTGGACATCCGGTGTTCCTTGCCCAGCATGCCACCGGATGTTGTTGCCGCGGATGCTTTGCCAAGTGGCATCATATACCTGCAGGAAGGGCACTTAGTGAGGAGGAACAACGCTATGCTGTGGCAGTGCTCATGACCTGGATAGAAAACCAACTGACATAGATGAAGATCCGAAACCGAAGGCTCCGTATGGTGGTCTTGACGCTGATGAGCATGTACCCCAAGCGCTTTGCTCAATACTGAACGACTTATAAATCTTCTTAATAAGCACCGATTTTTAAGGCAAGTACTTCCATAGTCATCCTTTTTTGTTTACTTTTGCAACGCTAGATGTCTCGATTGCGCATGCGATGCGAGGGTTCTCAGTCGCCCGAAGAACCACTCCTTGGGTGACATACATCTGATAAATAATAACAATTGACAATATAAACAAAAACGAAACAACTATGAAAGTAATCAACACAGACAAAGCTCCCGCAGCCATTGGACCATACAGTCAGGCTATCGAAGCCGGTAACATGGTGTTTGCATCAGGTCAGCTACCTATCGATTCTGCCACAGGAGCCTTTGCTGAAGGTGGTGTGAAGGAACAGACTCGTCAGTCGCTCACCAACGCCAAGTACATTCTTGAGGAAGCAGGTACCGATTTGGCACACGTGGTAAAAACCACCGTGTTCCTCTCAGATATGGACAACTTCGGTGCAATGAACGAGGTCTATGCCGAATTCTTTAGCCAGCCCTTCCCTGCACGTTCAGCCGTAGCAGTGAAGACCTTACCTAAGGGTGCGCTGGTAGAGGTAGAGTGCATCGCTGTGAAGTAAGCACACATCCCCTTTACATTGTTTAATATATGCCCATACCCTCCCAAGGTGTGGGCTATTTATCGGTGTGTAACCACCACCGCAACGTTATTAATATCACAATGAAAACCAGAACATTAATATTTGCCTTGTCTTTGGCAGCCACATCTGCCTTCGCACAAGGTACACAGACGAGCGATTTCCGCTCCAATATGGACCTGAGCGTACGTCCTGGCAACGACTTCTACCAGTATGCAGCAGGTCAATGGCTCAAGACACACCCCTTGGATGCAGAGCATTCGATGAATGGTGCCTTCGTAGATCTAGACGAACTGAACCAGAAACGTATCAATGAGATTGTTACTGAACACGCTTCCGCACCACAAGCGAAGGGCTCACTGGGTCAGAAGATAGGCTCGCTCTATCGCCTCGCTATGGATAGCGTGCGCCGGAACCGTGAAGGCGCTGCCCCCATCCGTCCCATCTTGAACCAGATAGCAGCCATCAAGGATCGCCGCGAGTATCAGATTGTTACCGCTAAGCTCTCTTATATCGGTGTGGGTGTGACCATGTTCGATATCGGAGTGGGCACGGATCTACGCGAATCGCAGTCGCATATCGTGGGTGTAAGCCAAGGCGGACTAGGCTTAGGAGAGCGCGACTACTATCTTAACGATGATGAGCAGACCGTGAAGGTGCGCAATGCCTACCTCACCTTGCTCAAACGCCTCCTCACGCTCGCCGGTAACAGCGACGCAGATGCACAGCGCAAGGTCGACGCAACAATGGCTATCGAAACTCGTATCGCCAAGCAGAGCTACGATCAGGTAAAGCTTCGTGACATCAGCGCCAACTATCACAAGATGACCTATACCGAACTAGTCACTCAGTTCCCCGGTGTTGATTGGGGCAACCTCTTCCTTATGTGTGGCTATCCTGCCTTCCAATATGTCGATGTAGGCCAGCCCGAACCTATACATGAGGTGGAGAAGATTCTTGCCGATACTCCTCTAGATGATCTCAAGGCTTATGCCGAAGCACATGCGTTGCTCGGTGCTACGGGTACATTGGACGATGAGTTCCGCCGTGCATCGTTCGAGTTTAATCAGGTGGTCAGTGGTGTGAAGCAAGATCGTCCTCGCTGGAAACGTGCCACAAGCCTTGTAAGCAGCGTGTTGAGCGAAGCCATCGGTAAGCTTTACGTCGAAAAGTACTTCCCCGAGAGCAGTAAGGAACGCATGCTGACCTTGGTGCACAATCTGCAAGAGGCCCTTGCACAGCGCATCGATGAGGCTACATGGATGGGAGCCGAAACCAAGGCACAGGCTAAGGACAAGCTCCAGCACTTCATCATCAAGATTGGTTACCCCGATAAGTGGCGCGACTACACAGGATTGCAGATCGATGACAGCCTCTCGCTGTATGAGAACATGCGTCGTGTCAGTGCTTTCATGAATCAGGATGACGTGGATCGCCATGTCAACAAGCCCGTGGACAAGACCGAATGGGAAATGTCCCCCCAGACGGTTAACGCCTATTATAACCCAACGACCAATGAGATCTGCTTCCCCGCAGCCATCCTTCAGCCTCCATTCTTCGACCCACAGGCTGACGATGCTATCAATTATGGTGCCATCGGTGGCGTGATCGGTCATGAGATGAGCCACGGCTTCGATGACCAAGGATGTCAGTTTGATAAGGAAGGCAATCAGAAGAACTGGTGGACGGACGCAGATAAGAAGAACTATGACGCACGCACAAAGATCCTTGCAGACCATTTCAGCTCACTCGAGATATTGCCCGGTAAGAAGATCAACGGTCTGCAGACCCTTGGTGAGAACATCGGTGACAACGGCGGTCTCAATATCGCCTATCGTGCGCTGCAAAACTCGATGAAGACCAGTCCGCTTAAGACCATCGATGGGTTCACGCCCGAGCAACGCTTCTTCCTCTCATGGGGTAGGGTATGGGCTTCTAACGCTAGTGACGAGGTTGTCGACTATCTGATGAAGACCGACGTTCACTCGCCTAACAAGGCTCGTGTCAATGGCGCTCTGCCTATGGTGGATGCTTGGTACACCGCATTCGGTGTAAAGAAGAGCGACAAACTCTTCGTTCCGAAAGCCAAACGAGCTCACATCTGGTAAACATACAACAATCCCCAATCGCTCTTCCAAGTGATTGGGGATTGTTTTTCTACGCTCCTCTTGCGATATTTCTAAACTCTTTTATCCCTCAGATGACGTTTCTGTAGAGATAGTCTAAGGTGATTCTTTCTTGTAGATAGTCACACCCGGATAGCCTTCCTAAGATAATAGAACCCTATCGTGAACACGGCAACCCATAAGCCATAGTATAAGAGCGAAGCATCCTGATGGGCGCTTGTCATCACGGTCAGCACCTTGTTATGCACCAGATAGATGTCAAACGAGAGCACACCTGCTATCGTCCAGCACTTGGCTTTGAGGTCAATATCCCATATCCAGAGGACAAGCATCACGATAAGGAAGCTAGCATAGGTCATTACGGCATACTTAGCGTACGGTGCGTCCCAAAGATACGTAAACGCAGTCATCCCCAAACCCCAACCCATGACGCTTGCCAGCACACCACGCATCTTCCGCACGGAGTCATTACATAAGGACGTCATTACGCCAATGGCAAACATTGGGATTGATATCACGCTGAACGTACCCTGTATGAAGCACAGGCAGAAGGCTATTGCCATAATCGTCATTGCCGCTAAGCATAGCAACGAGAGCGCTTTTCGCATCTTATATAGCAGCTGGATGAACACGCCAAACATGATATAGAGCACCATGATGGCCTCAATAAACCACATCGCGCTATCATTGAAGCCCCAAAACAGATATCTGAAGCCATCCGTAAGGTTCTCGTTGAGCAACACGGAACTGATGGGCAACCATAAGAATGTGATGAGAAAAGCAGGGAAATAGACCTTAACCAGTCGCTTCTTTATATAAGGTAGAAAGTCGAGATGTTTCTTTTTCTCGCTTTCCATCAATCCGTAGCCGGAAAGAAAGAAGAACAACGCCACGGCAAAGAAGCCACCGAAGCAGCAAAGCACATGGTAGATGATGTTGTCAGACAGATGGTTCTCCCATATATATCGTGCGTAATGGGTCAGCACCACCATAATGGCAGATAACAGCTTCAGGCCGTTAGAGGTGCTCGGCGATAGGTGAAAGGTAGGACGGCGCTTACTGAATGATGTCATGGCTCTTGTTAATAGTATATCGAGTGATGATGCTTGATGGTATCAGATGATTATTAAGCACAAGACCAAAATGCTTTCGGAGCTTGTGATTGCAAAGTTACTGAATCTTTTGCAAGGAAGAAATATTCGGTAAATATTATTGACTGAAATCATCAGTAATGACCTAAAGCATGGGCAGATCCACTTAGACGTAAAGTCGAAGGTAAAAGTCCGTGTGCTGGAATGTTATTCTCTAGAAGACCGCAAATTCACTGCCGATTATTTGTCGTATCTCTTCAAAATCGTTATTTTTGCATTAGAATATATCCATTATGACTCAAGCAAACGACCAATACACCAAGTGGGTGAGCTGTTGGGGTAACGCCACATCGATTACAGATCGTCGCGAGGCAACCTATGCCAAAGATCTCACCCTGCGTTATCCTATCCCTATGCCCTTTTCGGGAAACCGTCTGCGTTTCCGTTTTTCTAATCTCACAGGCACCGAACCCATCAATATCAGCAAGGCTTTTGTGGCTTTGGAACGTGATGGGAAAGCTGGAGCACCCACACCCATCCTCTTTGATGGTGAGCCACAAGGTCAGCTTCTTCCTGGTAGCGAACGTGAAAGTGATGAGACCGCGCTAGATGTCAAGGCGGGCGACACGTTGCTGGTCAGCTTCTACCTCAAGGACTTTACCCAAATGAATGCGGGCACACTCATCACGGGCCCCTTATCCAAGGGACAATACGCTTACGGCGACCACGCTACGGCTGAAACGTTGCCCCTGAACCTCACCCGCCGCACGCAATGGTTCTACTTCCTCAACACCATCGATATCCTTACGCATGATGACAACCGCGCCGTGATCTGCTATGGCGACTCCATCACAGCACAGAGTTGGCCCGACTACTTGGCGCTACAGACCGCAGAAGCAGGCATCACCAACACCGCTATCATCCGTCGCGCCGTCAGCGGTACGCGCATCTTGCGTCAGTATGACTGCATCACCTACCAAGCCTATGGACTCAAGGGCAGCACGCGCTTCCCGATAGAGATGAATGTAAGTGGTGCTACGGACGTAATCATCCAGCACGGGATCAACGATATCATCCATCCTGTGGGCGTAGAGGTCAATCCTTTCCGCCCTTGGAGCGACATGCCTACGCTCGATGATCTGACTGAAGGGGTGCAGCAGATCTATGTCAACCATGCCCGCGCACTGGGACTGAAGGTCTGGAGTGGTACGCTGCTGCCTATCTTGGGATGGCGTACCTACACCGAGGAACGCGATCAGCTCAGAGAAGCCTTCAACGAATGGCTGCGCACATCACCTATCTTTGATGGTTGTGCCGACTTTGACAAGGCTGTTCGAGATGCCCATAACCCAAGAGCGTTTGCTCAAGGCTATGATTCGGGCGATCATCTCCATCCCAGCGAGGCGGCTTACCAAGCCATGGCACGATGTGCATTGGACACCGTGGTCAGTCCGCAGAGCCGATCATAAGCTCTGAGTAAGAAAATCTAACAACTCTATAAAACTATCATCTAATGGAAAACAAAATCGTTTTGATAACAGGAGCCACTAGTGGCATCGGTGAAGGATGCGCTCGTAAGTTTGCTCAAGGAGGCTTCAACCTCATCATTACCGGACGTAACACCGCCAAACTAGAATCGCTTCAGACGCAGTTAGAGGCCGAACATCATGTGAAAGTGTTGCCGCTGACTTTTGACATACGTGATCGTGAAGCCACAAAGCAGGCCTTTGCATCGCTCAGTGACGAGTGGAAAGCCATCGATGTGCTTGTTAACAATGCCGGATTGGCCCGCGGCTTAGATCCCGAATACGAAGGCAATATGGACGAATGGGACGAGATGATAGATACCAACATCAAGGGTCTGCTCACCATGACGCGTCTTGTGGTGCCTTCTATGGTACAAAGAAACCACGGACACGTGATCAACATCGGTAGCTTAGCGGGTGATGCGGCTTACCCCGGAGGCAATGTCTACTGCGCAACCAAGTCGGCTGTGAAGGCCATCACGGACGGTCTGCGTATCGATCTTGCTGCTACCAAGGTCAGAGTGACCAATATCAAACCCGGATTGGTGGAGACCCACTTCTCCAATGTGCGTTTCCGTGGAGACGATGCGAGAGCCGACAATGTGTATCGCGGTGTCAAACCGCTAACCGGTGATGACATTGCGGATGTTGTGTTCTATGCTGCCAGTGCGCCAGAGCATGTTCAGATAGCTGAGGTACTGGTGCTAGCCACTCACCAAGCCAACTCTTACGTGTTACATAGAGACGAATAACAGAGTGGGGAGATGCTTCTCCCATCTTTTCGATACCCCTTTTAGATGCTCAATGCAGTTAGGTTTAATAACTGCGTTGAGCATCTTTTTTTATGCGTGAAAGATTTATGAGCGCAGCGAGACTCAAGTTTTTGTGTTCTTATAGGTTTCCTTCTGCGCAGCGAGACTTAAAAAAGTGTCTACATGGAATTCTTTCGGCGCAGCAAGACTAAAAAAATACTGAAACGCGTCAAAACCTTTGTTATCAGTCACTTTTGTAGATTTTCGAAAATCATTTGCAAGAAAACGAAAGCCATAAAATGCGAAAATAGCTACTTTCGCAGCCGGAATCAATCTACTTTCTGCGTACGATTATTAGTTAACATTACTATAACCAAAAATCTAAAGAATAGTTCTTATGACATTATTAATGATTGTTGAGCTGCTCGTTGTGTTGGTGGCTCTTTGGGTTGGAGCACGATACGGCTCCTTGGCATTAGGTGCCATCTCTGGCATCGGACTTGCAATCTTGGTCTTCGGGTTTGGTCTGAAGCCTGGCAATCCTCCTACGGACGTCATCTATATTATCATTGCCGCTGTGACCTGTGCGGGTATGTTGCAGGCTTCGGGCGGTATGGACTGGATGATACAGATAGCTGAGAAGATACTGCGTAAGCATCCAGAGCGCATCACCATCTTGGCTCCCTTCACCACGTTCCTTCTCACCATCCTTGTAGGTACGGGTCATGTGGTTTATACCCTCATGCCTATCATCTGCGACATTGCTTTGAAGAAAGGCATCCGTCCTGAGCGCCCATGCGGTATAGCCAGTATTGCTTCACAGATAGGTATCACCTGTTCACCCATTGCGGCTGCAGTGGTAGCATTCTCAACCATTAGCATCGAGAACGGTTTCCATTTGAGCAACATACAGATTATCCTTGTCAACATCCCAGCATGTATCATCGGTATTCTTTTTGCCGTGGCTTGCAGTTGGCATCGCGGTCTTGACCTTGACAAGGACCCCAAGTTCCAAGCTATGCTCAAGGATCCTGTGCAGTACAACTATATTTATGGTAGCACAGCCACTACGCTTGATAAGAAGATTGCACCCGAAAGTAAGAAGGCTGTGTATATCTTCCTCTTTGCTTTAGCCGTGATTGTGTTTATCTCAGTGGCTAGTATGGCTGGTGTCAATCTGCTTCCTTCCTATAAGACCGTGCAGGTAGCGGCAGGTGCACCCGAGTTTATCACCTTGGGCAATGGCGTGACCGAGTCGGCCAAACAGCTCGCCAAGGCTGGTGTACTGATGAATGGTGTGACCGAGACGGTGTACAAACCCCTTGCGATGAACCTCGTTATTCAGATCACGATGATTACGGCGGCTGCGCTGATGATCATCATCTGCAAAGCCAAACCTAAGAAAGCAATTGGTGGCGCAGTATGGCAGAATGGTATGGTGGCCGTGATAGCCATCTACGGAATAGCTTGGATGAGCGACACTTACTTCTCCAACTATCAGCCAGAGATCCAAGCCTTGCTTACCGATCTTGTGAAGGCTTATCCTTGGACCATTGCCATCGCTTTCTTCTTCGTCTCAGTGCTGATCAACTCACAGGGCGCAGTGGTGGTTGCCATGTTGCCATTGGCTTACTCGCTAGGCATCGATGGTTGGATCTTACTGGGCGTGATGCCATCCGTGTATGGTTATTTCTTCATACCTAATTATCCTTCAGACATCGCCACGGTCAACTTTGACCGCTCCGGAACCACCGTGATAGGTAAGTATCTGCTCAACCACTCGTTCATGATGCCGGGCATGGTGCATGTGGTTACGGCTACCATTGCCGGTCTTGGCATCAGCTATGCCTACCACTTCTGGTTCGGTCTGTTCTAAGCCGAAGCCCCTACACCCCTTGATGCCCATTGCGGCGTCACACTCAAAGCGATCTTCAATAGATTTTCTGACATAAGACGCAAGTACTAGAGGAACTCCTACGCGAGGCCCGCGGGACTCAAGATAGGGAATGAAGATACTCGCTCGGCGATACGCCAAACTGCTTCTTGAATGCAACAGAGAAGTGGGCGGCGGTGCTAAAGCCCGTCAAGGTGGCTATCTCAGACACATTGTGCTCACCTTCTCGCAGCAATTGAGCAGCCTTGTTGAGCTTGTATCTACGGAAGAACGAACCTGGTGTCTCGCCAGTGAGTTCCTTTAGTTTGTAGTTGAACTTTGACTGGCTGATCAGCAAGTCACGACAGATGGTAGATACGTTCAGCTCCATCTCGGCCGAACGCTTCTCCATCAGCTCATAGAGCTCATTCATAAACTTGCGGTCAGGCTCTGACAAGGCATCCGAAGCCTTCGCAGATAAAGTCTCGGTCTCAGTATGCTCGCTTAGTTGACGTCGTAGGGTCTTCACGTTCTGAAGCTGCGATTCTACTAAAGCTTTAAGATAACAAGGGTCGAATGGTTTGGCGACGTAGGCCACAGCCCCCAGTTGCAAACCTTGAACTTGTTCGTCTATATCCGACTTTGCCGTAATCAAAACCACGGGGATATGGCTGAACGCCAAATCATTCTTCACTTTACTACAGAATTCGTACCCCGACATCTTGCCCATGATGATGTCACTCAGGATGATATCGGGTTGGACGTCCTCTAGATCGGCCAGTGCTTCCTCTGCCGAATAGCGGTTGACCACCGTATAATCGCTGGCGAAGATAGACCGGATGTAGCTTGCCACATCCACATCGTCATCCACAATGAGAATCTTCGCTTTGCCTTCAGACTTTGCTTCGCTTGTTTCCCCATTCCCTTGGCTCGTTAATGCCAATGGTATGCGCATGCTACGTTCCTCGTGTTCGGCTATCTCCACCTTATTATATATGTCCTTGCTCACAGGAAGCGAGAAGCAGAACGCCACTCCTTCATCTCGGTTCATCACCTCAATGTGTCCATGATGCAATCCCACAAGTCGCTTGACATAGTAGAGCCCGATGCCTGTGCCCCATCCATACCGATGGTTGCCCTGCGTGTCAGTCAGTTGATAGTAGCGCTTGAACACATCTTGCAGTTTGTCATCGGCGATGTGGCTACCGCTGTTATATACGCTTACAGATAGCCATTCCTCCCGTACAGCAGCCGCAATCCTGATCAGTCCCTTGGGCTGCGTGTGCTTGAGCGCATTGGTAAAGAGGTTGCTTAAGATCTTTTCCAGCTTGTCCCGATCTAGCCAAACGCACATCTCACCCTCAGCCAGCTCCAGGTCGAGCTGGATATCCTTTACCCGTGTCGATTCTTCGAAAGCCGAAGTCAGCTCTCTGATTTGCTCGTTGACATCCACCTCGTACACCTTCAGCCGGAGTGCATCCGTCTCTAGCTGATTGAAGTCGAGCATCTGATCGATCAGTCGCAGCATGCGGTTGATGCTCATGCATACACGCTCCAAGGTCTGATGTACCGCAGCAGGCAGCGACTTGTCTGCATTGAGTGCCATCAATGGGCCTGCGATGATGGTGATAGGGTTGCGAAACTCGTGCGAGATGTTAGCAAAGAAGTTCATGTTCATCTCGTTGGTGCGCTTCTCACGTTGCTTCTCGCGCTGCTCTTGTAGCCAAAGCATCCTATTGCTCCGCTCCCGCAGATAGAGCGAGTTGACATAATAGATCATGCACGCCACGATGCCGATGTATAGCCACCATGCCGCAGCTGACTGCCAAGGTGCTGGTTGGATGATAATCTCCACTCGGCGCTCCTGCAGCGGTGGTACGTTGGGCGAAGACATGATGCGTAGATGGAACGTGTACTTGCCTGGTGCAAGGTCTTGGTATTCCACTTCGTGCAGATAAGAAGGCTTGCGCCAGTCCTGATCTAACCCCTCCATACGATACTGATACATCAAGGCTGACCGCCTACTATAGTTGGGGTAGAAGTAGCGGAGCCTGATGGTGTTCTCATCATAAGCCAAGGTGTAACGCGAACCATTGGCGATGTTCTCCTTGATGGCTTTCATTTGGCCGTTGGGCGCTTCCGTTTCTAGGCTATAGATGTCCAGCATTCTGTACGCATGCTTCCCCTCCTCAGAGGCAAGATAATCGGTGTTCATGGCCGCCGAGGGGAGAAACTTGCACCCATCTGAGCTTCCAAAGACCACGTCGCCATTCGGCGCAAGACACACCGAGTGGTCGAAGAACTGCCACGCCTCTTTTTCTTGGCTAGAAGAGGTGAGGCTGTTCATGGCTATGGTGCGCTTGGAAGGGTCAAGGCAGAACGCATCGCGCATCGTGGTGACCCATAGCTGATGGTGCGTATCTTCAATAAGCGCTTGGATGTGCACATCGTTCAGACTTTCTATGCGGTGAACTTGTCGCTTAGCCATGTCCAGACAATAGAGGCCGTAACGCTTAGTGCCAAGCCAGATGTTGCCGTACGAATCCTGACGGACAAAGGCTGGGTCAATGTTGGCATAGCCGGGCAGCCCCGATACCTTCAGCTCCTGCCATTGCCCCGTCTGAGCAGAGAGGATACCCAGGTGCATATTCTTCATGAAGAGGAAGATGTTGCCATCGCGTAGGGTGGTCATTTGGGTTTCTTCATCAAACCATCGGCTGCGGATAGGGATTGATTGTGGGTGATTGCTGCCAAACGAGAAGCGCAGCACACCATGCTGATTGCTGCATACATAAAGCCTGTTGCCCGCCTTTATGCCGCACCCCAACAGTCCTAGTTGTTGCGTCTTATCAATGATTGCTGGTCTGCCGCTAGATGTGGAGATGCTCGCCACCTGTCTGTTGCCCACTAACCAAGCTTGTTGCTCGTTGTTAGGCACGATATAATTGACCGCTAGCTTCTCCGGAGCGGGTACTGAATCGAACAACGTGCGGTAATAGGTCTCGCTGAGCTGGCGGCTCTTTGTGTCATAGATATAGAGGCGCAGGGTGGTGCCAGCAAGGATTTGGCGCCCCACCTGAGCCAGACTGATGATGTCCTTGCCGTCCGTTGTAGAGGCCAAAGGGTTGTTGTTGGCATATTGAAAGGCAGTGCGGTTGGGCGAAATCACTTGATAACCCGCATTGCGGAAACCCACCCACAGGTTGCCACCAAGGTCCTTGTATGTAGCTACAGCGATATCACGTGGTTTACGCAGAATGGTGTTGTCGTCGGGTAGGGGCGCCTTAAGGTTGTTGGGTGCTATCTTCTGTTGCACCTCCACTACCTGGTCATCGTCTTTGACCCAATAGGTCTGCTTGCCGTTGCTCACCACGACCCCCTGCTGCGCATCTTCTATCGCCACAATGTTCTCGCTTGTCTCCTTAGGTAAGGCTATGCGATGGAAGCGATAAGCCCCCGTGTATCGCGCTAAGCCGTTCTGTGTGCCCACCCACATCTGTCCTTTCTGGTCGAGATGCAGCACGTTGATATAGTCGTCGGGCAGCGCCGTGGAGTCGTTAGTGTCATGATAAAACTGGATATAGTCCTTACCATCATACACATTGATACCCGCCGATGTGCCTATCCACATCAGCTCGCGCTTGTCCAAGGCAAAGCTGGTGACGTTGAGCGACGAGAGCATATAGTCCTTGCCGGTCTGCGCCCCTTTGTTGAGCAACACCTTCTTTGTATCCATGCGGTTAGGGTTAAGGAGATAGTTGCCTAACAAGACGCAGAACACAACCGCCCACACCGCGATGATGGTTTTCTTCTTTGACATAAATCTACTTCTTTCTCATGGTATCAAACCCTACAAATATAGCGATAAACCTTGAGAAACAAGCAATAACCATCAGAAAATTACCGATTAAGAACCATTGTGACCTCTCATCCCGCTTCTCCCACTCATTGATAGGTGCTTCCCTGAACCATCACCTCGCCTCAGCTATCAATCGGGAGCGAACCTTTGAGGATGAAAAATAAATTGATTTCTTCAAGAAAATAAATTGATTTTCCACCAAAAATAATTTATTTCCTATTCCTATCGTATCCCTTTTGCATGAAGAAACATTCTTGATGGCTGAACGAAAGGGTATCAAAGAGCGGTAGAAAGGATAAAAAACAAAAGGCTCTTCACGTCCTAGTGTTCCCTGTCATAGATCATATGGCAGCGCATGGATGTGAAGAGCCTTGTCAGTGAAAAGCCGACCTTACTTGCAGATAGGTACCACAAGGCGTACGGAGAAGTTGCGCCCCATGTTGAAGACACCCTGTCGCTGCGTGACGCAGTTGATGTCCGTGTACTTCAGACGGCTCAGATGATTCTGATAAGCACGGTCAGCGATGTTTTCCAACGCTAGATATAGCGAGAACAGCTTGCGACCTTTTGCCTTCACATCGGCGCCGGCATAGAGATGCAACAAGGTGTATGAAGGTGTTGGGGTCTCGGTCTGATTAGCAGCTAGATAATGATTCTGCCGTAGATTGCAGTCCACGGTCAGTTGCAGATAGCAGTTGTCTATCCATGGGCGGTCACAGAACAGCTCATAGCGCAGGTCAGACAACCATCTCGGAGCAGGCGTCATAGGCAGATATTTGGCATCATCGCTCTGATGCAGTTGCACCGAATTGACATATGAGAAACTGCTGCTCAGATGCAGATGAGCCACGGGGTGCACGTCTACAGCCATCTCGCCACCCATGATACGTGCGTCACCCGACACATACTGATAGGAGGGTGTACCGTCAATGAGAATCTCTTGCCCTTGCTGATCGGTGCGCTTCTGCGAGAAGATGTAGTGGTTGATGCGATTGGCAAAGAGCGCCATACGGAGCGAAAACCACTCTGAGGCATAGTCGGCACCAAGGTCCATCTGCCAACTGTGCTCTGCCCGGAGAGCGTTGTTGCCCATCTCATATCTCATCGTGCCTTCATGCACGCCGTTGGCACCCAGTTCGTTGATGTTAGGCGCTCTGAATCCACGCGAGAGGTTGGCCTTCAGGTTGAATGCGGGTGTGATATCATAGGTCACACCGATGCTTCCTGTGACACCGTTGTAGCTGCGATTGAAGGCCGAGAAGCGTTCCTCGCCCTCATCCACCAAGCTCTCTGAGTGCAGATGGCGGTGGTCATAGCGCAAGCCACCGCTCATATTGAATGCGCCCACGCTACGTGATGTGGTGGCAAAGACGCCAAAATCGAACAGATGATAGGCGGGAATGAGATATTCGGACCCTTTGTTCTCCGATCGCTGGTACATACCGTTGATGCCCGTGACCCATTTCCATCCGTTCATCAGTGCTGACTTGTAATGCAAATCATAGTTTAAGGTGTGCAGCTTCATGTCCAGTCCGCACTCATCGGGAGTGTCCTCTTCCTCAAACTCCTGTCGTCTGTTCTGCTGATAAGCCACCAATGCCTTGAGCGAACCGCTACCAAGGTAGAACAGGTTGTCCCAAGTGGCTTTGTAATGGTGTATCTGCTGGTAGGGCATCGGTGTGCCATAGCTCTTCTGATTGTATCCCTCGGGGGTGGAAAGGGCGCCTGTCTCCTCGTCGCGCTCACCTTCCACGATGCCCGGCGTCAGATGATAGTAGGAGAGCGACAGGTGAGAGAAACCCTTGCTGTGCTGATATCCCACAAGCTGGGAGAACGCCTGCTCACGATAACCGGAACCATACACATAGCCGTCATATCGGTTCTTATAGGCGTGCGCTAGTTTGCCGCTATACCTCGAGTTCCATATCCAGTGACCTAGGTGCCCAGCATTGTCCACGGAATAGTCCCATAAGCCATTGTTGGTCTGGTAACCGGTGCTCAGTTGCGTGTTCACCTCACCCTCTATCGGTGTGGGATCGCCATGAAACACCATCACGCCCGCCATGGCATCAGAGCCGTACATCAGGCTGGCGGGACCCTTCTGAATCTCTACGGAGTGGACCGAGTGGGCATCAATCTCCACCCCATGTTCGTCACCCCATTGTTGGCCTTCCTGTCGGATACCATCCTTGACCACCACTAAGCGGTTGTATCCCAAGCCACGAATCACGGGCTTGGATATCCCACTGCCCGTTGTGATCTGCGACACGCCCGGTTGTCGTGCCACGGCATCAATGATATTGGCTGATGGTAGCGCCTCTAGCTGCCGATGACTCACGATGGAGATGGGCGCAGGCGCTTGGTTGAGCTTCTGGCTTCCGGTCAGTCCGGTCACCACAACCTCGTTCAGTTTCACACTGGTTTCGGTCATAGGCAGATGCTTCACACTGTCGGGCTGCTCTGCTACGACACGGGCTTGCGCTGACAAGACGGCTCCTGTCAGCAACAGCCCAATAGATATTCTTTTCATGATGAGTTGTTCTTATGTTGTCTGTTGGGTAATGATACATCGCTCCCGAACGGTCAGTGTGGCTCAGTAGAGCTTATGACTGATCGGGATCAAAGTGGTCTCTAAATGTAGACAACATAAGGTGGCGCCCTAAGCGAGATGACGCCTCGGCTTTGCTGATGGTATCCTGAGCGGACCAAGCAAAGCACCCTTACAGCCGCCAACGTCAAAGCAGTCCATAACAGCGTGGTGGGTGTAAGGCAAGGCGTGGCTTGCAACTGGCATAGTACACAGACATCACTGGTGGGCAACTGCGCCGAGAGGTGACCCGCATGCTTGACGTGGTGGGCACATTCTTGGCAGATGCTTGCCGCTTCAGCCGCAGCCTCTTGGTGCCGGTGAACCGACACCACCATCACCATTGCCGTGTAGATCCACAGCAACAGCCATGCTATGCGCTTGCGTTTGAGGTCGAGAGTGTACATATTGCGTCAGCAAAGGTACGACAATATTCATGATCTTCGGAGGGGGAGAAGTCTGAAATCATAGAAAAGAAAGATTTTTTCTGATTTTTTTCATTCACGTAGGCAATGTTTCGGCCATGCGTGTATTTACAAAGTAGAACATAAAGAACGAAGAACGATGAATACGACTAAAAATTACCTTATGTTGTTGCTTGTCACCTGCCTGACCTTCAGTCTGCAGTCGTGTGATATTGACGACGATGAAAATGCTCGCGTGAGCTATCCCAGTGCGATAGTGACGCTCAAAACCAACGCCAAGGATGGCACCTTCTATATGCAGCTAGACAGCACCACCACGCTTCTACCTACCAATATGAACACCTCGCCATCCGGAACGAAGCAGGTGCGTGCTCTTGTCAACTATAAGATAGAGGACGACGCTACCAAGAAGGAGATGCAACGGGTCTATGTCAACTGGATAGATACCATCCGCACCAAACCGCTTGACGCCAATCTCGGTGAGAAGAACGACTCTACCTATGGCTCGTATCCCTTGGAGATCCTTAAGGATTGGACCACCGTGGTGGAGGATGGCTACTTTACCATGCGCTTCCGTACCTACTTTGGAGGACTGGCACAGCACACCATCTCCCTCGTTAAGACCGACGAGCCCTATGTGCTAGAGCTCCATCAGAACCCCAATGGAGACAAAGAAGGTGGCGTGATGCGTGACGGTCTCATCGCTTTCGACCTCTCTTCGCTACCCGACACAAAGGGTAAGACGGTGGAGATGACCATTAAGTGGAAATCGTTCAGCGGGGATAAGAGCACGACATTTAAATATTGTACAACAAAATAATTTCATAAGCAGTACGTTTTTATATCAAAGTGTGTATCTAAAAGTGTAATGACTCTCTTTGGGATAAACCGAGAACAACAACTCGTTAAAGCCTTTGCTAAGCACGATGCGCAAGCAATGGACAGGCTATATGCCGAATATGCCGGTTATTTGACAGGTGTATGCGCTCGGTATATACCTAATAGAGAGGATTTACACGACGTACTACAAGAAGCTTTTATTAAGATCTTCACCAAGATATCGACCTTCGAATATCGCGGCAAAGGCTCGCTGAAGGCTTGGCTCACCCGTGTGGTGGTCAATGAAGCGCTCCATTTCCTACGCGATCGGCACACGGACCTCTTCGTGGACACCGATAACGAGTTGCCCGATGTACCTGAGGCACCTCCGCCTAACGATCTCACGTCTGACCAGCTCATGCAGCTCATCGGTCAGCTACCCCCAGGCTATCGCACCGTACTGAACCTCTTCGCTATCGAAGGCAAAAGTCATAACGAGATAGCTAGCATCCTAAACATCAAGCCCGCTACTTCAGCGTCCCAGTATTTTAAAGCTAAGAATATGCTTGCCGCCCTTGCCAAGCAATATATTAATAAGGAGAACCATCCATGACACAACAATGGCATGACATAATAAGAGAACGAATGCAGCATCATGAGGAACAACCGCCTCAGGATCTCCTTCGTGATATCAAGGCCGAAATGGCTCGTCGTGGCTTGATGGATGCTCCTGCTCGGACCGCTCCCAAGCGCATCGTCCCTTTGTGGACACGTCGCGTGGCTGCTGCCGCCGCCGTTATCGCATTGGTGTTTGGCGTCTGGACGTGGCATCGCAACGCTTTGCCTGAAGCGCAACGTGTGGCACAGGGTGAGACCCCATCTGGTTCTAGCACATCGGCCTCGGCTTCATCTTCTACGGCTACCTATCAGCCTAACTTGGTGGCACAACAAGATGGCTTCGTGGCAGGTATTAAGGAACATTTCCATAAGGTTGCCGCTATCATGGGCCTAGATACTGAGAGTGGCGCGGCTGACGTTCTGCCGGCATCCTCCGCAGCTAACAATGACCTCGTGGCTATGGGTAGCGAGCAAGCGTCTACGCCTTCGCCATCAACAGCAGAGACCACCTCTCCCTCGCAAAACGATTCGCACACATTGCCTTCGCAACCGCAATCGCAGAATCAGACATCTCGTCAAGGTCATGGATTTGCCTCTGCCGCACCATCGTGGCGTAGTCATCAGACATCCAACTCATCATGGAGCGTGGGTACCTATTATGGTGGTAACACCGCAAGCAGTCAGCATACGAAGGGCGTAATGCTCGCCGCAGCTACCCCAATGGGCAATAACGGTAATGTGATGGATGAGAGGGACGTTCCCAACGTGCTCTTAGGCACTGAAGATATCCGTACTTCTACCAAGCATCATCAGCCCATCCGCATGGGTGTGAGTGTGCGTTATCAGATTGATAAGCGTTGGAGTGTGCAGACGGGAGTCAACTATTCGTATCTCTCTTCTACCTTCACGCAGGAACACAATCAGCAAAGCTATAAGCAGGAACAACGCCTCCACTACGTAGGTGTACCTGTGTCGGCAAGTTATAACCTGAAGCAGGGTCGCCGTTACACCATCTATGCTACAGCCGGAGGTGAGGTGGCGAAGCTCGTCAGCGGCTCAACCAACACCACGCTGCAGAGCGGCAACACCCAGACTACCGAGAAAGTGAAGGAAGGACGACCTCAGTTCTCTGTCAATGCGGCGCTTGGAGCAGAGTATCGCTTCTCTGAAGGTACCAGCGTATATGTGGAACCGGGTGTGACACGATACATTAACAATGGTAGCACGGTGGAGAATATATACAAACAAAAGCCTACGAACTTTAGTTTGAACGTAGGCTTCCGAATCAATATCAATAAGTAAGAGGACCGCAATCCCTATGGTTGCTTATCGGATGTTTAGCGTCTGGACGTAAGGATTGGCGTTAGTGAATCGAGCCCACGTCCCTTCCGTGGCACCATTGGGATTGCCATACTTGACAAAGTTGGTCCAATAAGTCATCATCTCATCTGACAAGACATAATCAGCCTTGGTGAATGGACGCCAACTACGATTCAGTGTGTGGAACATATACCACAGTTCAGAAGAGTGGAAGGCACCATCCTTTGAGCCAGGAAGCTTGCGTGTGAAGATGTAATAGTAGACGGGCTTCTGACTGAGGGAGTCGCGGGTGTAGCAGAAGCGGCTTATCTCTTCATTCATCGGCATGATATCATCCAGACAATAACCTATCATGTAGTCGACATCGGCTACGTGATTGCTTGTCACAGCTTCAGAGAAAGTTTCCTTCAGCGCCACTCCGTCTTGGTGAGGACAGGCAAATCCCCATGCGTTAATCTTCAGAAGATCTTCCGGTCGGGCAGCACGCAGCTGGTCAATCGTGGTGTATCCGTTCTTCTCCATCAGTTCCTTACCTTTGGCTTCGGCCTCGGCATTGTTGTTCTTGGGGTCGATGAAGTCGCCCAAACCGCCTCCGCTCTGAATGATGGCGTGACGTAGCAACCCCTTGGAGAGCGGTGACGACACCATGTTCTTCACACTGGCAGCTCCTGCGCTCTGCCCAATCACGGTCACGTTGCTTGGGTCTCCGCCAAACTGCGCTATGTTATCGTGTACCCATTGTAGGGCGGCTATCTGGTCATACGTACCATAGTTGCCTGAGATACCATCCGCGTTCTCTGCTCCGAGGGCGGGATGTGAGAGGAAGCCGAGCAGTCCCAAGCGATAGTTGAACGTCACAAGGATCACCCCTCGGTCAGCCCAAGCATCGCCATCCATCGTGATCTCGTTGCCATACCCATTCTGATAGGCGCCACCATGTATCCACACCGCCACAGGGAGCTTCTCTTTGGGCTGGCCTAACGATGTCGTGGGCGCCCAAACGTTAAGGTAAAGGCAGTCTTCATTCATCGTTGTGTGCTCGTTTTGGTAGAATTCCTTATAGTAGAACGACCCCGGTTCTTGTCCGTTCTGCCATGAGATAGACCCGAAGGTGTCAGCGTTCTTTACGCCTTTCCAAGGCTTTACGGGTTGTGGACGTTTCCATCGCAACTCGCCAACGGGTGGTGCAGCATAGGGAATGCCGCGAAACACGGTGACGTCCGTTGACGTTGAGGCTACGCCGCGCACCTTGCCGCCAGTGACGCTAAGCACCGGACAATTGTAAGCGGTCTCGTTTTTGGAGGGCTTGAATAGTCGTTGTGCCAAATTGTAGAGGTTATGCCGCCATACATACCAGGAGTGGCCACCGGGTGATTCGTAAAATTCGTACTTGATATTAGCCTTGTCAAAGAGTTTCAGCGTGGCCAATCCGTTCTTATAAGCGATGTCTTCCGGCCCGCCTTGCGTAAAGACCAGTTGGCGCACACCGCTTCGGACGCCTTCCGCTACTTGGTTGAGTCGCTGTCTGTAGCTTTCAAACTCATCTTTCTCAGCAGGGAACCAACCAGAGCTAAGCACCCAGAAGTAACTGAATTTGTCGTAGTCGTTGAGGATTGTTTCCATCGTTTCCATACCTCCCATAGACAATCCCGCCATCGCGCGATGCTCCTTATCGGCTATCACACGATAATTGTTCTCCACATAAGGGATAATGCTGGTCACGAGATCTTTCTCAAAAAGCGGAACCTCATCCATGAGTTTGTCGGTCTTAATAGAACCGTTGGGCATCACCACAATCATCGGTTGCATCTTGCCGTCAGCCATCAGGTTGTCTAAGATGTTACCTGCGCACCCCACGCCGGCCCATGCGGTCTCATCGTCACCGCCGCCATGGACAAGGTACAGCACGGGTAGCTTCTCCTGACTCTTCTCGTATCCGGCTGGTGTCCATACCATCATCCGTCGCGTTTCCTTCAGTGTCTCGCTGTAATAGTATTGCTCCGTGATGGCGCCATGAGCTATATCGTCGCGTCGATCAAAGAATTGCTTGTTATCACTGACGTGAGCTAGCGCGAAGGTCTTGTTGAAAAAAGGTCCTTTAGGGTCTTGTACCTCTACGCCATCCACCACGAAATGGTATCTGTACACACCGTCTTTGACGCCTGTAAGGGTGGCTGACCACACGCCATTATCAGCCTTTTTGAATGTGTTGGTGGGATTGTCCCAATTGACCAAGTCGCCTTTGATCCCCACTTCCTTCGCATTGGGTGCATAGATGCTTAGCACCACCTTTCCATTACCAAGGTTGCGTACTGATTGCAACGTGTCGTTGGGTGTTGGCTGGTATGCCCATTGTGCTGTAGCAGGGCTTATAACACCCATTGCCATGAGCATAGATAAGAGAATGTTTCTGTTCATATTGTCTAAGTTAGTTGTACTTTTCCATTCTGATTTGCTCGCCGTGGGCGAGCATTTTATGCTTTAGAATGCAGTTGTAAGACAAAAGTTCGGCGTCGCTTTCAGTATAGTTTTCCTTCTCTACAAAGGTACACGAATAACGGCAAACAAAAGAATGAAACCAAGGAAAAGTGTGTCAAAACGCCCAAATCGAAAGGGCGAGTAATCAAAATGCAAAGCACAAGTAATCAAAATGTAAAATACGAGTGATCAAAACGTAAAACACGAATAAGCAAAACGATAAAGTGTGAACACGAAAAAACGGAGTCCTCCACTGAGAACTCCGCCCAAACGTGATGTTGCAGCATACTGCTTAGAATGCCGTCGAAGATATATCGTTAGGCAACAGGGCTACTTATGCTCGTTGCTTGCACTGATAGTCTTGTACCATCTCGTTGATGATGCCATCTGCTAGACCAAGGTTGGGTACCTGGATGGATGCTGCGCCCACACTCTCGGCTACGGCGAGAAAGATCTCCGCAGCAGGGACGATGACGTCAGCTCGGTCAGCTTTCAGGCTGAAAGTGTCCATACGCTCTTCCACCGATAGTGGCGCTAGTGCGGCATGAAGCTTATAAAGGGTGTCTACGGGTAGACGATCGGCCAACTTCTCGCGCTTGTTGGCGAGCCGGTAAAGCTTGTTGATGTTGCCACCGCTCCCCACAATGGTGATGTTATGATAGCCTTTGGTCACCTCGCGTAGCTCGGCTTGCATCTCAGCCTTGACTTCTGGTGTCACCTTTCCTTTGAGCAGACGAATCGTACCCACGTTGTATGAGTGGGAGTGGATGCGCTCTCCGTTGTGGATGAAGGTGCATTCGGTAGATCCGCCACCCACGTCTACATATAGGAAGTTGCCGTCCGAGGGAAGGAGGGAGAGGTGATTGTCATAGACGATTTGCGATTCTTCATCGCCAGAGATAATCTCTAGTTTGATGTGCGCTTCCTTCTCGATGGCCTTCATGACTTTCTTGCCATTGTCAGAGTCGCGCATGGCAGATGTGGCGCAAGCTCGATAGCGGTCTACGCCGTACACCTTCATGAGCTGGCGATAAGCTTTCATGGTGTGGATAAACTGCTCTGCCTTCTCCTTGGATAGTTTGCCATCGGTGAAAACCTCCATACCTAGGCGCAAGGGTACACGTAGGAAGAGCAGTTTGCGTAGTCGTTGCTTGCCGTTGCTTTCGGTTTGGAGTTGCTTGATGAGCAGACGGGAGGCATTAGAACCTACGTCTATGGCTGCAAAGATAGGTGTCTGTTGTGGTATATTGTCCGTCATGATTGTTGGTCTATTTCGTTAAGATATGCTTTGTAGAGCTCTTCTTGTGAGCGGAAGGGCTCCTTGCCGTCCTCAATGGGTTGTATGACGTTGCTTCCCAAACCATCAACGATTCGTCCGTTGGTGTTGTCAGCCAGTCCGTAATCCACCGTACGAAGCAAGTCTTTCTGCAGATTGACATCGTACACTGGTGTCAACACCTCGACACGATTGACCAGATTGCGTGGCATCCAGTCAGCCGAGCCCATGTAATACTTTGGCTTTCCGTCATTGGCAAAGATCAGAATACGGGCGTGTTCTAGGTATCTGTCAATGATGCCGACGATGTGTAGGTTGTTGTTCAGATGGGGAAGGGAAGGTACTAACGAACAGTTGCCTCGGCAAACGATATCTACCCGCACACCCGCAGCGGCAGCTTGATAGATCTTATGCACCACATCGCGATCGGTGATGTGATTGATCTTGATCTTGATCCAAGCGGTTTTGCCCTCTTCTGCGTTGCGAATCTCATTGTCGAATAGTCGCAACACGCGTGTCTTCATGCTGTTAGGCGAGACAAGAAGTTCGCGGAAGCGTACCTGCGAGAATGGTTTGTCGATAAACTCGAATACCTTTGCCACCTCGTTTACGATGCGTGGGCGTGCCGTCATCATCAGATAGTCGGTGTATACACGTGCGTTGCCTTCATGAAAGTTGCCCGTTCCCACGCAGGCGATGTTGCCTTTCTTTGACTCAATGTAGAGAAGCTTGGAATGAACCTTCAGTCCTTCCACACCATAGATGACGTTTACGCCTTCTTCCTGCATGCGCTTGCTCCACATGATGTTGCTTTCCTCATCAAAGCGGGCAAGCAACTCCACCACCGCCGTGACCTTCTTGCCATTACGTGCCGCCGTAATCAGAGCCTTGACCACCTTTGAGTCCTTGGCTAGACGGTATAGCGTGGTCTTGATAGCTTTCACCTCAGGACGTATGGCAGCCTCGCGCAGCACACGGATGTAGCCGTCGAAGGAATGATAAGGTACATGGATATATTGATCCTTGAGGCGTATCTGATCCAAAAGGCTTTGCGCTGAGAGGAACGAAGGCTTCATCAGATGATGCCACTTGGGATATTTCAACTCTTTGTGACCGCAGTCGGGGAATGACATCAGGTCCTTATGGTTCTGATATCTGCCACCTGCGAGTGAGGTGTCTAGCTCCTTAACGTCAAGACGATCAATGATCTTCTGCTGCATATCCTTAGGCATGTCAGCGTCATAGATCAGACGCACGGGGTCACCTTTGCGACGACTGTTCACTCCTTCGGCTATCTTGTGCAGCACGCCATAGTCCTGATCGTTGTCAATCTCCATCTCGGCATCCTTCGTAAACTTGATAGAGAAGGCACGATAGCGGCTCTTCTTGAAGCCGATGAACACCAATGGCAAGCAGAAACGTATAACGTCGTCTAGGTACATGATGTTGTCCATGCCGTCAGAAGCCGGTACCTTGATCCAGCGACCATACTCGCGGTCGGGCACTTTGATGATGGCAAACTTCTTCTTGTCGCTTTCTAGGTCGACTTTCTCCACTACGAGGTAGATCCGATTGTCCTCGAGCATCATCAGATTGTCAATCTGCGAGAGCCAAATGGGTAACACGCCACCCGCCAGTTTGTCGTAGAAGTAGTGGGTGAGAAATCGTTTTTGCTCCTCATTGAGGTCCGCTTCGGTGATTAAGCGTATGCCATGATTGGGCAAGAGTGACATCACGTGCGCCACCTCGCGGGCATATTCGCCGCTATACTCTTTGTTAAGCTTGTTGATTGTCTTAAGCGAATCCTTCAGTGCGTGGTGCGTACGCTTGTCCAAACTAGGGTTTTCCAAGATGCGATTGAGCGAAGCCACACGTACACGGAAAAACTCGTCCAGGTTGTTAGAGTAGATTCCTAAGTAAGAGAGGCGTTCAAGCAGTGGTAGATCCTCCTTCTCAGCCTCTTGCAGAATGCGATGGTTGAAGTACATCCAACTCACATCGCGTTCTATATATGATTTGTTCTTAGCCACGGTTGTGATGATTAGGTTATGTGCCGATGGGTGGGGCTACTTCTTGTTCTTGTTCTTCTCGTCTTTTGGTGCTTGGACAGAAGTGCTTGCTTCAGCCTTTGCAGCAGATGCCTTGGGCTTATTATCAGCAGCATTATCGTCGGTAGCGGGTTTCTCAAGAAGCTTGTATTCTTCGTCGCTGTTATAGTGAAGGGCTTTCTTGAAACCCTTGAATGAGCCTTGGGGGATGATGATGCGATGGATATTGTCGCTATCATCGAAGGTGTGACGACTGAGTTTGTCGGGCACACCAGCAAAGGTCACCTGCTTCAGACTGTCACATTCGGCAAAGGAATAGGCACGTACGGCCTTCACCTGGGCAGGAATGAACACCGTCTCGAGGTCATCGCAGTCGTAGAAGGCATCTTTCTCGATGGTCTCTACGGTTGAAGCGATGGTGACACTCTTGAGCTGTTTCTTCGAGCGGAACGCCATTTCGCCGATGGTTACCACACCTTCGGGAATGACAAAGTTGGTTGTATTGCTCACAAGGTAGATCAGACACTCCTTGTCAGTGGTGTAAACGGCTTCTCCATCAAACTCGAAGTCGTCGCTATCCACCTTTTGCAGTGCGAGGTTCAACACTAAAGAATCAAATTTGGAAGACTTCTTGCCATTGCTTTTCTTTGAAAGCAGCTCGAGAATGGCTTTCTTAGTTTCTTTCATAAAGTTTTGTTTTAATCACGTTTGGTTGAATGAATGTATCCTGTTTACTATTCGCTTGCAAATTTACGACACCTATATTACAGACCTGTTACAATGCTTTTAATACTGTGTTACTGTCGTGAAAAGCTATGTAAGTTGGCACGCCTACGTCGTGATCCCAGTGTGGCGCAAGTGGCAGAGCGAGCTACCTGTTTGCCGCTCACGGTTGCAAGAATAGAGCAAGGGGCTGCTACGGTAGCTATAGGAATCTATCTCCGTGTGCTATATGCTCTGCAGTTGGATGACGATATTCTTCATCTTGCTCAAAAAGATGAACTAGGACATAGATTGCAAGATTTGTCTTTGATCAAGAATCGCGAACGTGCTTCAAAGAAAAGGTAAGCTATGGAAGTGTTAAAGATGAAGCAGGTGTGATTGACCGCAGTGTAAACCATCATCGGAGAGCTGTGAAGAGGTGTTTGTAAAATATCTTGACTAAGATAAAAGGAAGAATATGGATAATATATATTCTTCTGTAAAGGAAAGAGTCTAGTGTCTGATACTCTTTGTGGTGGGTGCGATGAAGACACCGCACAACGTTCAGAATGGTGTATAAGAATGTGAGATGTGGAATCAGAACATTTGCTTTACCTGTAGCCACTGCTTGAACAGCCATGAGTTGCCGGCGGCAATGACCTTCGTAATCTCTGCTAGGGAGATGAGACCTAGAATCACAAAGACTACAAACAAGAAGCTGAAGGTGAAGAAGACCCATAGGTCACCATCTTCATACTCGTCCTGAAAGCGGCGTATCCTCTTAGAACTCCATAGGCAGAACACGCTCAGATGCCCCCAAATCCAGTTGAGCGTGCCTACGAATCCAGCTTGGCGCTTCTTGTATTCGTGTGTGAGGGCTTCCTTGGCTTGGGTAAACTGTTCTGTGGTAGGGAGGTGTAACAATCGAGATTTGACCATAGGCATAGCCTGCTGACCGGTCACCGCTGTGACATCAGCTACGGGAATGACGGAGCGTGCTTGCGTGTAGAAGTCCTTGGGCGCATCAAACTGGCATGTCACTACCGACTGGCAGTAGGGGCAACGATACTTGATGCGACCAAACTGTTGTGTCTCGGCAAGGAACGTACGTCCACAATGGTTACATTTTACGGTAAATCTCATTTGGCAGCAAAATTAAACAAAAAGATTGAATTGACGGCACGAATGGCATAAAATCTATCCGTGCCGCCTCTGTTGGGTCTTGATAGACAACTGGTCTCGGAGCGTCTCTTCAGACGAAGTCTCCCTTAAGGGAAGGATCACTCGGCGCTCTCTCCTAGCCAATGGTCAATGATCTGCCTAGCGATGCTGAGTTTCTCGGGTAGTGGAGGTAGATGATCCTTGGTAAACCAACTGCCACGCTCCAGCTCAGAACGTTGCAGATGAATCTGCCCATCTACATAGTCGGCATCGAAACCCACCATCAGTCCGCAAGGATAGGGCCACGGCTGTGAACCGAAGTAGCGCAGGTTGGTGATGTGCAAGCCCGTCTCTTCGAACACTTCACGATGAACGGCTTCCTCAAGCGTCTCGCCCGTCTCGACAAACCCCGACACCAAGCCGTAGATCTTGGTGCTAACAAAGTTTTTGGCGTGCACCAAGAGCACCTCTTCGCCACGATGAATCAGCACGATGATGGCGGTGGCGAGCTGTGGCCACACCTCTTTGCCACATTCGGTGCAGCGCTTTGAGATGATGCTATGCATCTGCATCGGTGCTCCGCATACGCCACAATACCTGGTGTTGTGATCCCAGTAGAGCAGCTCTTGGCATTTGCCGGCTTTAAGATATAAGGCAGAGGTCAACTTATAGAATGACTTGCGCAGCCCGCACATCTCATATTGGGGCTGATCCGTCACGGGATAGTCGATAGATGCAGCCTTCACCGCAGTGCCATCATCCATTGGTGCCACCTCCATAACGTGCGTCCATGTCTTCAGCGGCACGGGCGGTTCTTCGCTGCAAGGGATGGTGTACTGATCGTCTTGCAGCTTCTGTAGCAAGATGTCGCCCTTGACAAAGATAAACCAGTAACTTTTCATCTTTTCGGTAGAATCTTATTGCTGCTCGCCAAAGAGCGCCTGATAGTCGCGTTGGGCAGCGGGTTGCGTCCACGCTTCGGGTACAAACTTCCAGTTGTGGTTGGGTTGAGGATCGAGCACCTTCATCTTTCTGATCTCTTCCATGAGGTAATAGCGCTGATCACGTGGACTCTCCCAGATGATACGACTCTTGAGCTCGCTATGCGGAATGCCCGCACCCTTGGTCAAGAGCTCGCCTCCGCCGTTGCCGCGATATGAGTTGAGCGCCACCTTGTACCATGCCTTCTCGTCAAAGGGCTGCCCGTTGCTCATGCGCAGAATCTTCACCTTCTGTCCGTAAGGCTTGGTTACATCCACCTCATAGTCGATTCCGGCAGCCGAATCAAAGTTGAATGAAGGATTCTTGAAGTGCATCTTTTCGTTGTTCTTCTTTGATGGCGTCAGCAGTAAGAGGTGATCGTCAGGGCTCTGCATGGTGTTGACCCAGAGATTGTAGCTCATCTCTAGGTGCTTGCGTATCTCTTCACCGGTGAGACGCATCACGTAGAGCTGGTTCTCATACTTGTATAGGTTGAACATATCAGCAACGGTGATGTCACCCTCCTTTATCTCGGCATCTTTAATCAGGGGCGCATTCAGTGCCACATCAGCTTGGGTGATCTGTAGTTCGAGGTTGAGGATGAGGTCATTGAAAGCCGAGTTGCCAAAGAAACAATCTTTCGCAGAGATTGTTTGCTTGAAGGTACCGATGGGTTCGCTAGCCCATTGCTTCACCTCATCGATGTTTGCGGCGAAATGATTCATATATTCGGCATCTGGCGTGAGCGTCTTCACATCTACCACGGCGCCTTCCTTCTTAGCCACACGATAGCGCTTGCCGTCCTTGACTAGCTTCAGCGTAGCCTGCGCCACGTTGCGTGCCTTGTTGGCTGGGTTGAGGCAGAGCACTTCTTTGCCCTCGGGATTGATTGCTATGGAGTTATGTTTCGTGTGATCGTGCCCGAAGAACACCACGTCAAAGCCGGGCACCTGTTCAGCTACTATCTCGGCTTCGTTCTCGGTGTATTCGTCGCTCTTGATACCGCCGTTCCATCCTGAGTGGAGCAGACCGATAATCACATCGGGGTGTTCCTTCTCGCGCAGTTCCTTGATGGTCTGTTTAGCTGTGGTTACCATATCGTCAAAGCGCAGACCGCTCCACAGCTCTTCCTTCAACCAGCTAGGTATGGCGGGTGTGAGCATTCCCACTACAGCCACCTTGACTTTGCCGTCCTTGCAGAACACCTTGTAAGGTAGCGTGTAAGGTTTGCCGCTGGCGGTGTTGATGATGTTAGCGCCCAGCATCGGACACTGTGTCTCCTTCACCCACTTGTCATATACGGCGTGGCCCGTCTCTATATCATGGTTGCCAAAAGCCTCGGCATCATATTGCAGATAGTTGATCACGTTTGCCACAATGTTGGGTTGGTTGGTCGCCACATAATTATAATAGTAGTTGACCGGTTGTCCTTGGAGGATATCGCCATTGTCCAGCAGATACACATGCTCCTTGCCATACTGCTTGCGTAGCCCATCAACGTAGGTTTTCACTCGCGCCAAAGAACCTTTAGAGGGTTGGTTGTTGATGAAGTCGTAAGGAAAGAGACAACCATGTACGTCAGATGTCTCTACAAATTGTAGGCTGATGGTGTCCTTTTGTGCCATCGCACTGCATGAGAATAGTCCTGCCATGAGGCAACATAAGATATGCTTGTTCATATTGATGAGTAAATTTGATGCAAAGTTACGGCAAAATGGATTGCTCTGCAAATAATTCTAGTGTCTTGTTGCGTGACAATCAGGTTTCAGCATGGTACCCCTCCCTTGGGCACGCGTCCTCGTAAGGCTTCTTAGAAAACAAAAAAATCGCTAAAGCTCCGCGGAGGGTAGCTCTAGCGATCATACGCATTAACGTCTTGCGCCTAGTCTCTGTTTCATCTCGACTAGGCCTTAACGTCAATAATTAAACCTATCTATGTCTCTTGTTAGTGCTTGTTATTTGTTTTCGGCGCTATTCTTTTTTAACCATTCCACCCTGCGTGCATCTGGCAGATGCTTGATGGAGAAATGGTCAAACTTAGCTTTGAAGCCGTTACCATCAGGGCACGCGCCCATGATACCGACCATAACGGGATGATTGTCTTGCAACCAAGCGTTGCGCATCATCGTGTACTGTTTGTCATCGAAGGAGTAGAAGACCTCCACTGCATCTAATCGGCGCACCGCTTTGATCCATACATAGGGCACAGGCTTGTCTAGCGGTATGATGCTCCAGTCACTGG
>CAVHUZ010000026.1:22657-29488 GCA_963639545.1 Bacteroidaceae bacterium | reverse complement strand
ACGTAAACCAAAATCATAATAACCTAAAATGAAGAAATTAGTAAACATGATTGCGCCCTTGCTTATCAGTGCGTCTGTGTCTGCTCAGACAGCGACGGCACCACAACTGCGTGCCGACAACATTGACGAGGTGCTGGCTGCAATGACGCTAGAAGAGAAAGCCCAACTGCTCGTTGGCGGTGGTAATGACGGATTTGTGGGTTCGGGTGCGATGCTCGGCCATCAGAAGAAGCTAGTGGCGGGTGCTGCCGGAACCACCGTAGGCATTCCTCGCCTAGGTATCCCCGAAACGGTGCTGACCGATGGTCCTGCCGGTGTACATATCGATGCGCACCGCGATGGCACCACTGAGACATTCTTTGCCACGGGTTTCCCCGTGGGTACATGCCTTGCTTGTACATGGAACACCACGCTGGTAAGAGAGGTGGGCGAAGCTATCGGTAACGAAACGCTAGAGTATGGATGTGACGTAGTGTTGGGTCCGGGCATGAATATCCATCGTAACCCTCTCTGCGGACGCAACTTCGAGTACTACAGCGAGGATCCTATCGTGACGGGTATCATCGGTACGGCTATGGTGAATGGTATCCAGAGCCAAGGCGTGGGTGTGAGCGCAAAGCACTTTGCGGTCAACTCACAAGAGAGTCAGCGCACCCGTGTGAACGAAGAAGTTTCACCACGTGCCATCCGCGAGATCTATCTGCGTGGCTTCGAGAAGATGGTGCGTGAGTCGAAACCTTGGACGCTGATGTCTGCTTACAACAAGATCAACGGCACCTACTGCCAAGGCAACAAGGATCTGCTTACCACTGCGCTACGCAACGAATGGGGTTTTGATGGTATCGTGATGACCGACTGGATCGGAAAGCGTGCCGACCTACCTACCGAACAGGAGGTGAGCGCGGGCAATGACCTCATGTGTCCGGGTTACCCTGCACAGGTAGAGGATATCATCAAGGCGGTTAAGGAAGGCCGACTAGACATCAAGGATGTGGATCGCAACGTGAGAAACATGCTTTGCTACATCGTCAAGACACCTCACTTCAAAGGATATAAGTTTAGCAACAAGCCCGATCTCAAAGCGCACGCTGCCATCACACGTCAGAGCGCTACTGAGGGTATGGTGCTGCTAAAGAACGATGACAACACGCTGCCTATCCGCGACCTCAAGACGGTGGCGCTATTCGGTGTAAACAGTTACGACTTCTTCTCTGGCGGACTAGGTTCGGGCTGTGTGAACGTGCCTTACGTGGTGGATATGGTACAAGGACTGAAGAACATCGGGGTAAGCACCACACCACAGCTCACCGAGATCTACACCAACTATGTGAAGTATGCCAAAGCCAAACTAAAGGCTGACAAGAACCCAATGATGTGGTTCCTAGATCAGGGACAACCTAAGGTGGACGAGATTGAGATCTCTGAGCGTTGCGTACAACACGAGTTGCCACAGGCAGACGCTGCTATCATCACCATCGGACGTCAAGCTGGCGAGGGTATGGATCGCGAGGTGGAAGGCGAGTTCAACCTCAACGATAAGGAGAAGGCTATGATTGAGCGCGTGAGTGATGCGTTCCACGCTGCTGGTAAGAAGGTTATCGTGATCATCAACAGCGGTTCGGTGATGGAGACTGCTTCTTGGCGTGACCGCGTAGACGCCATTCTCGTAGCTTGGCAACCAGGCGAAGAGGGCGGTAACAGTGTGGCTGACGTGCTCACCGGTAAGGCTAACCCTTCTGGTAAGCTCACAATGACTTGGCCTATCTCTGTATATGACGTACCTTCAACCAAGAACTTCCCACAAGAGATGGATATGTACACATACCAGAACCTTGAGAGCTATGGTGCTGCAATTCCTGGCGTGGACATCACAAAGCACGAGGAAGATATCTGGGTGGGCTATCGCTACTTTGACACCAACAACAAGAAGGTGGCTTATCCCTTCGGTTATGGTCTGTCTTACACCACCTTCGACTATAGCAAACCTTCTGTACAGGTTAAGGGCAACACGGTTACTGTTACTGTTACCGTCAAGAACACGGGTAGCGTAGCCGGTAAGGAAGTGGCTCAGGTATATGTCAAGGCGCCTAAGGCTAGCTATGAGAAGCCTGCTAAGGAGCTCAAGAGCTTTGCCAAGACTCGTGAACTGAAGCCAGGCGAGAGCGAAACGCTGAAGATGACCATCCCCGTACGCGACTTGGCTAGCTTTGACCAAGAGGGCAGTCAGTGGGTAACAGATGGTGGTACGTACACCTTCCTCTTCGGAGCTAACGTGGAGGACATCCGCTGCCAGACTTCTGCAAAGGTAGCTGAGTATAAAGAGGCTGTGAACAAGGCTTTCTAAGCACAACCATTCGTATATGAACGCCCATCGGTCATTTACTTTCCGGTTGATGACCGATGGGATATAAGAGTTTTTAGAACTCGGATTAAACAAGAAACCTGTCAAAGGTCAGACGACAACAAGCGTTGTACGATCTTTCCTTTGACAGGTTTCTTCTATATTATAGGGTGGGTTCTGCGTTCCTTGAAGATGTCTAGTTGGCCATCTCAGAGAGGAACTTCACACGCACTAGACGTATCTCTTCCTCGGTATAATCCTCATCAAGCTCATCCATAGCGGCGTCAATATCGTCGGTATCGCTCTCCATGAAGTAGTCGTAGATGTCGTCTATCTGGTCGTCATCGTAGACGTCTTCAAGGTAGTAGTCAATATTGAGCTTGGTTCCGCTATATACAATCTCTTCAATCTTATCGAGCAGTTCGTCGAAGGAGAGTCCTTCTGCCGAAGCGATATCGTCAAGTGAGAGTTTGCGATCGACGCTTTGGATAATCTTCACCTTCTGCATCGACTTCTTAGCGACGGTGCGCACACGAAACTCCTCGGGTCGGATGATATTCTGTTCCTTACAGTGGCGTGCGATAAGTTCGCAGAATGGTTGACCATAGCGTTTTGCCTTACCCGCTCCCACGCCTTGAATGTTCTGCAGTTCCTGCTCGGTCATAGGATACATGGTGGCCATCTGCTCAAGCGACACATCTTGGAACACCACATAGGGAGGCACATTCTTCTTGCGTGCCACGTCCTGTCGGAGCGCTTTCAGCATGCTATACAGCTCTGGATCGAGCACACCAAATCCGCCTTCTGCACCTTCGTCGCCACCATCGTCCTTAAACTCGGTGTCAAGAACGGCTTGGAAGGGCTTGGGATTCTTGATATATTGGCGACCGGCAGCTGTAAGCTTGAGCAGACCATAGCTCTCTACGTCCTTGCGTAGGTATCCGGCAAGGAGCGCTTGGCGAATCACTGGGTTCCAGATCTTAGGCATCTGATCGGAGCCTAAGCCAAACTCTTCGAGCTGGTCGTGCTTATGAAGCTTGATATCATCGGTTCCTCGACCTTTGACAAAGTCGATAACGTATTCTTGTTTGAAGTTTTCCTTCAGTGCCTTGACCGCCTTGAGCAACACGAGCAAGGGTTGTTGTGCCTCGATGCGCTCCTTGGGGTGGAGACAGTTGTCACACATACCGCAGTTGTCCTTGGGATAGATTTCACCAAAATAGTGGAGCAACATCTTACGGCGGCACACAGACGACTCAGCATAGGCAGCCGTCTCTTGCAGCAGTTGGCGCCCGATGTCTTGCTCGGCAACGGGCTTATTCTCCATAAACTTTTCCAGTTTCTTGAGGTCTTTGTACGAGTAGTAAGCGATACAAAGGCCCTCTTTGCCATCACGACCTGCACGCCCCGTCTCTTGGTAATAGCCTTCCAAGCTCTTGGGGATGTCATAATGGATAACAAAACGCACATCGGGCTTATCGATACCCATACCGAAGGCAATGGTGGCAACGATGACATCGATGCGCTCCATGAGGAAATCGTCCTGTGTCTTGGAACGTGTCTCTGAGTCGAGGCCCGCGTGATAGGGAGCGGCCTTAATCTCATTGGCTCGCAATACACCGGCTAGCTCTTCCACATTCTTGCGTGAGAGGCAGTAGATGATGCCACTCTTGCCTTGGTGTTCCTTGATAAACTTGACGATATCCTTATCTATCTCCTTGGTCTTGGGTTTGACTGCATAGTAGAGGTTGGGGCGATTGAAAGAGCTTTTATACTCGGTAGCATCATCAATACCAAGGCTTCGCTTGATATCTGTACGCACCTTGTCAGTGGCAGTGGCGGTCAACGCGATGATGGGAGCGCTACCTATCTCGTCCACCGCATGACGTATCTTGCGGTATTCGGGACGGAAATCGTGTCCCCACTCAGAGATACAGTGGGCTTCGTCGATAGCGTAGAAGCTGATCTTGACCGTCTTGAGAAACTCGATATTCTCCTCTTTGTTGAGCGACTCGGGCGCAACATAGAGCAGCTTGGTGTGTCCGGTGACGATATCGTGCTTTACCTTGTCAACCTCGGCTTTCTTTAGGGATGAGTTAAGGAAGTGGGCCACATCGTCATCTTCACTGATTCCGTTGATCACATCTACCTGATTCTTCATCAAAGCAATCAGGGGCGACACCACAATGGCCGTTCCATCCATGATGAGGGAGGGCAGCTGGTAGCAGAGACTCTTGCCACCGCCTGTCGGCATAAGCACAAAGGTGTCATTGCCGTGCATGAGGTTGGTGATGATAGCCTCTTGGTCGCCTTTGAAATGATCAAATCCGAAATAGTGTTTCAGACTTTCCGTAAGATTAACTTCCTTTGTCATTATTATTATTCTGGTGTAATTCGCACTTAGGTTGAGGTAATAGCAAAACGACCTTGAGGCAGAACGGATGTGCTGTCGCAAGGTCGGTAGGTAGGATTTCTAAGCTGTTTCCAGCTTTTGGAGGTTCGACGACTTGTTGAGTTCGGCCTCAGCATAGTCGCGTGTGACTTTGAAGGTCTTCTTTTTCTGCCCAGGCAGTTCGAACATTGCGTTCTTAACCACTCCTTCAACGATCGAACGCAGACCACGTGCGCCAAGCTTATACTCGATAGCTTTGTCCACCATGTAGTCGAGTGCGTCTTCGGTGAAGGTGAGTTTGATGCCATCCATCTCGAAAAGCTTGACATATTGCTTTACGATAGAGTTCTTGGGCTGCACCAAGATGCGACGCAAGGCCTCGCGATCGAGGGGTTTCAGGTAGGTCAGGATAGGCAGACGACCGATGATCTCGGGTATCAATCCGAAGGATTTGAGGTCTTGTGGGAGGATATATTTCATCAGATCGTTCTTATCCACCTTAGCCGTGTTCTGCACGGAGTTGTATCCCACCACATGGGTATTGAGTCGTTGGGCTATCTTGCGTTCTATCCCGTCAAACGCTCCACCGCAGATAAAGAGGATGTTCTTGGTGTTGACGTGGATATAGTCTTGGTCGGGATGCTTGCGTCCGCCCTTGGGTGGCACGTTGACGATGGTGCCTTCAAGGAGCTTGAGCATACCTTGCTGTACGCCTTCACCGCTCACGTCGCGTGTGATGCTTGGGTTATCGCTCTTGCGGGCAATCTTATCTATCTCGTCTATGAACACGATGCCTTGCTCGGCGCGTGCCACATTATAGTCGGCCACTTGCAGAAGACGGGACAAGATGCTCTCTACATCCTCGCCCACATAGCCCGCCTCGGTGAAGACAGTGGCATCCACGATGGTAAAAGGCACATCAAGCAGTTTGGCAATGGTACGTGCCAACAAGGTCTTACCTGTACCCGTAGAGCCCACCATGATGATGTTGCTCTTCTCTATCTCTACCCCATCCTCGTCTTCGGGCTGCAGCAATCGTTTGTAATGATTGTACACAGCTACGGAGAGAGAGCGTTTGGCCTCATCCTGACCGATGATATACTCGTCTAGATAAGCCTTGATGTCTCGTGGCTTGGGCACTTCGGTCAGATTGGCAAGCGACTCCTTAGCTTGATTGGCTTCTAGAACATCGTTCTGTTGCAGGATGTTATAGGCTTGCTTTACGCAATCGTTGCAGATATATCCAGTGAGTCCGGATAGCAAGAGAGCCACTTCCGAATCACTACGACCGCAAAAACTACATTTATTGGCTGCCACAGTTTACTCCTTTCTTGTTAATACCGCGTCTATCATTCCGTACTCTTTGGCTTCAGCGGCTGTCATCCAATAGTTGCGATCACTGTCGTTCCACACCTTGTCATAGCTCTGATGTGAATGATTGGCAATGATGGTATAGAGTTCTTTCTTAAATTTCATGATCTCACGAGCCTCTATCTCGATGTCGGATGCCTGACCTTGCACACCGCCAAGAGGTTGGTGAATCATCACACGACTGTGGGTGAGGGCTGAGCGCTTACCTTCGGTTCCTGAAACGAGAAGCACGGCTGCCATCGAAGCTGCCATACCGGTACAGATGGTAGCAACGTCGCTGGTGATAAACTGCATTGTGTCATAGATGCCCAAGCCTGCAGTGACACTTCCGCCAGGTGAGTTGATATAGATAGAAACGTCCTTACCTGGGTCCACAGAGTCAAGATAGAGCAACTGTGCCTGCAAGGTGTTGGCGGTGTAGTCGTCAATCTGGGTTCCCAAGAAGATGATACGGTCCATCATCAAGCGTGAGAACACGTCCATCTGGGTCACATTGAGCTGACGTTCCTCTAGGATATAAGGGTTGAGATATTGCTGTTGAGCTTTAACAACATCATCGAGCACTTGTCCATTCATGCCCAAATGCCCTGTGGCGAACTTTCTAAAGTCGTTCATGAGTAATCTTTCTTATTTATATTATATAAAAGGAAAGAGGTTATCGAATCTCTTCTCTCTTTGTTTTAGCTCCTAAATGGCAATCTGAAACGACGCCAAACTAGGTATTCTA
>CAVHUZ010000026.1:0-22647 GCA_963639545.1 Bacteroidaceae bacterium | reverse complement strand
CCTCTATAAATTTAAGAACTATTTTTTCTAAAAATAGAACGGATTATTCAGCAAGCAATTTGTTAAACTCTTCCAAAGAGATAGCTTTCTTGTTCAGGGTTACAACGTTCTTCAATGTAGCAGCAAGCTTCTTGTCAAGGCAAGCTTCTACCAAGGCGTCAACCTGCTGACGGTTCTTAAGCATCTCATCAGCATACTTCTCTACGAGTTCTTCAGGTACTTGAGCCATACCGTACTGAGCAAATTGCATACGGGTGGTGTAAACCGCTGTCTCCTTAAGATCTTTGTCGTCAACCTTGATTCCGTTAGCTTCAGCGAGCTGTTCCTTGATCAGATGCCAAGTAAGCTCTTTGATGCTTTGGTCGTAATTCTTATCTACAAACTCCTGACCCTTCTCCTGATTGTTCTGCAGCATGATGCGCTTGAGCAATGCGTCGGGGTAAGTGAGCTCGCCAACCTTCTTCTCGCAGTATGCGCGAAGGTCTTGTACGAAGCGATAGTCAGCGTCCTGAACGAGCTGTTCGCTAACGCCTTCCTTGATAGCATCGCGGAATCCAGCCTCGTCTTTGATACCTGAATCCTCGCCATAAACTTGGTTCCAGAGCTCTTGATTGTTTTCAGCTTTCACGAAGCGAGAGATTTCTGTAATCTGATAAGAGAAGTTTCCCTTGTGCTCAGCTACTTGTTCTTTCTCTACCTTAAGCAATGCTGCTACCTCAGAGTCGTTGCCTTCGTATGCCAAAGAGGGATTGAAAGTCAAGATATCACCTACCTTTGAGCCTTCGAACACCTTCTTCTGATCTTCGTTCTTGAAGAAAGTAGGCATCATAATAGCACCTTCAACGGTCAAGCCGCCCTCAAGGGTGTTGCCGTTCTCATCGAGTTCACGGAGATCTCCCTTAAGCATATCACGCTCTGCGGGGTCGTAAGCCTCAACGGTATCTTGGTGACCAGCACGAGACTGGAACATCTCTACCTGCTTGTCAACGAGCTCATCGTCAATGGTAATATCATAATAGTCAACTGTATCCTTATCACTCAAGGTAGCATCAAACTCAGGTGCCACTGCGATATCGAATTGGAAAGTATAAGGTGCAGCCTTCTCGAGATCTACGGGTTCTGCTCCTTCATGCTGCAAGGGTGTGCCAAGCATTGCAATCTTGTTATCAGCAACATACTTCTGGAGGCTTTCACCAATGAGCTTGTTGATTGCATCCATCTTAACAGGCTGTTCATACTGACGCTTTACCAAGCCCATAGGTACTTGGCCCTGACGGAATCCAGGTACGTTAGCTTGCTTACGATACGCTTTAAGTGTCTTTTCTACATCTGCCTTATAGTCAGATTCCTCAACGACCAGCGTCAAGACGCCGTTCACTTTGTCGGGGTTTTCAAATGAAATATTCATTTTTTGTAGTTTTATTTTGTTTTTGATTTATTGTTTCTAATATCATTCTGTCACCAAAAGACAGTACACAAAATGGATTGCAAAGGTACTGATTTTTTGTATAAATACCTAATATATAAGGATATTTTTATTCTTCGATGACTTATCCGAGGCCCTCTTCGGCTTGCGCTGCAGCTTCCTGAGCTCGCTTGCGATTGTCGATGGTCTGGAAATCTTTCTTCTGCAAGACGAAGTTGGTACCGAGATATTTCTCTTTCACAATCTTATTGGATGCCAGCTCGTCCGGTGTGCCCTTGAACAAGATACGCCCTTCGAAGAGCAGATAGGCTCGGTCGGTAATATTTAGGGTCTCGTGCACATTGTGGTCGGTAATCAATATACCGATGTTACGAAACTTTAGTTGCCACACGATGTGCTGAATATCTTCCACGGCGATTGGGTCGACACCGGCAAAGGGTTCGTCTAGCATGATAAACTTAGGATTGATGGCCAAGCATCGAGCAATCTCTGTGCGTCGGCGCTCACCTCCTGAGAGACGATCACCCATATTCTTGCGCACCTTATTGAGTCGGAACTCATTGATTAGGCTCTCCATCTTATCGAGACGCTGCTGGTGTGTGAGCTCTGTCTTTTCTAGAACGCACATGATATTGTCCTCTACGCTCATCTTGCGGAATACGCTTGCCTCCTGTGGAAGGTAACCGATGCCAGCTCGAGCACGCTTATAGACGGGATAATCCGTAATCTCTTGATCATCAATATATACATGACCTTCGTTTGGAGTGACCAGTCCGGTGGTCATATAGAACGACGTGGTCTTGCCCGCACCATTGGGACCGAGCAGTCCGACGACTTCTCCTTGCTTCACATTGATACACACATCGTTCACCACGGTACGTTTTCCATACCGCTTCACCAAGCCTTCTGTGCGCAGGATCGAACTATGTGGAGTGGCTTCGTCGGTCAAAGGCTGAGCCACCGCTTGATTATTGTCTGCCATATACAAAGTTTAAGTTGCAAAATTAGTAAAAAAGCTGGTAAAAATCCCTCTCGTTTTGAAAAACTATTGGATAAGATGCAGTTTTTAAGAGGATTTTGGTTACTTTTGCACAAACAATTAAACAGGCTTTAAACCATGCTGATACACAAATGGCTTACCGTGTTTGGCAAGTATCTCATACTGATGGGACGCGCCTTTAGTCGTCCCGACCGAATGCGGATGTTCTTGAAACAATATGTCAAAGAAATGTCACAGCTCGGTGTCGACTCTATTGGCATCGTGTTGCTGATATCATTTTTCATCGGAGCAGTGATTTGCATCCAGATGAAGATTAACATTCAGAGTCCTTGGATGCCTCATTGGGTAGCGGGATACACCACACGTGAGATTATGCTACTGGAGTTTTCATCCTCTATCATGTGCTTGATCCTTTCGGGAAAGGTGGGTTCAAACATTGCCTCAGAGCTTGGAACAATGCGCGTCACCCAACAGATTGACGCCTTGGAGATTATGGGTGTCAACTCAGCCAACTACCTTATCCTACCCAAGATCATGGGTCTTGTGACCATTATGCCCTTCTTGGTGGTCTTCTCTTCGGCTATGGGAATCGTCGGAGCGTACGCTACGGCTTTCGTCGGACAGATTCTGACACCGGAAGACCTCACCTCTGGATTGCAGCACGACTTCGTACCATGGTTTCTTTGGACTAGCATCATCAAGAGCCTATTCTTCGCTTTCATCATCACCAGCGTAAGTTCATACTTCGGCTATACCGTTGAAGGAGGCTCAGTGGACGTGGGTAAAGCCAGCACAGCAGCCGTTGTCAACAGCTCGGTGCTGATATTGTTCTCTGATGTGTTCCTCACCCAATTGCTGTCATAATACAAGCGTCATCCCAGCAGGAAGGTTCAAGATGCCTTACAATAAGGTTCAAGACATCTATCAATAAGATTGAAGACGTCTAACGATAAGATTAAAGTCACCTTCAGATGAAGAATGACAATAAGAAATAGCCTAAAGAAATGATTGAAGTAAAAAATATATTCAAGTCGTTTGAAGACAAAGAGGTGCTCAAAGACATCAATTGTGTGTTTGAAGACGGCAAGACCAACTTGATTATCGGCCAATCCGGTGCTGGCAAAACGGTGCTGATGAAGATCCTCGTGGGCTTATTGGAACCCACAAGAGGCCAAGTGCTCTATGACGGGCGCGACTTTGTGAGCATGACCAAGCGCGAACGAGTGATGATGCGCCGCGAGATGGGAATGATATTCCAAAGCGCAGCCTTGTTCGACTCGCTCAATGTGCTCGAGAATGTGCGTTTCCCACTGGATATGTTCTCTGATATGACCCTTACGGAGCGCAACCGACAGGCACAAGAATGCCTTGACCGCGTCAACCTTACGGGTGCAGAGAAGAAGTATCCGGGTGAGATTTCGGGTGGTATGCAGAAGCGTGTGGCTATTGCAAGAGCCATTGTGATGAATCCGAAGTATCTGTTTTGCGACGAGCCCAACTCGGGTCTTGACCCCAAAACATCCCTTGTCATCGACGAGCTCCTATCTGGAATCACCAAGGAATATAACATTACGACCATCATCAACACCCACGACATGAACTCGGTGATGGGTATCGGTGAGAACATCGCATTCATCTGTGATGGTAAGAAAGAGTGGCAAGGTGACAAAGACTCGGTTGTCTCGTCTAACAACAAGAAGCTCAACGACCTCGTCTTCGCCTCTGACCTCTTCAAGAAGGTCAAGGAAGTGGAGATGAACGAAAACGCCTAAGCTGTTCATCTACCGCATATACCACGTCCCTCGCTTTTGTATCATCGGCACAAGCACCTCCTCATGGGTTGCGTCACCGAAGTGAAGCGTAAGAAAAACGTTTGCCGTCTTATGCTTTGCCGAGTATTTGGCGTCGTTGATTGTGACCGAATCGATACCTTTATGCAGACTATCTTGCCTACTGATGTACACCTTATACACTTCAATCATCTGCTTACGATAGCTCTCAGGAACCTTATTGGGCAGGCTCTTCCCCTCTAGAAACTGTCCATACTCCCCCTTCAGCAGATGGTCATAATAGCTCTTGGCTGTGTGCGCAGCTATCTCGCTGGGCTGAGGTCCCTCTTTTCCTCGGCAAGAGAGCAATCCTCCTATCATCACAACGCTCAGACAAGCCACTGCCAGCCTTTCTAACATTCTCTGTAACATAGCAAAAAGCAAATCACTTGTTCCCCCGTCTCATGCCACAAGCGCTTGAGAGTACGGTGAGAACAAGTGATTTTTATGATTTAACTAATTATTTCTGACGAATAAACACGTTGATTGGACATCCGTGAAGTGACCAATGGGCACGCAACTGATTCTCCAAGAAACGGCGATAGGGTTCTTTCACATACTGCGGCAGGTTGGCATAGAACACGAACGAAGGTATCTGCGTGTTGGGCAACTGCGAGCAATACTTGATCTTGATATACTTTCCCTTAACCGACTGAGGCGGTGTGGCCTCGATGATAGGTAGCATCACCTCATTGAGCTTGGTGGTTCCGATGTGCATCTTGCGGTTCTGATACACTTGCTTGGCGCATTCGAGCACCTTGAAGATGCGTTGCTTGGTCAGTGCGGATGCAAAGACGATGGGGAAATCGACAAACGGAGCCATACGATTATGGATGGCATTGGTGAACGTATCGATTACCACTTGACTCTTTTCGGGCACTAGATCCCACTTGTTCACTACCACAACGAGCGACTTATTGTTGCGTTGTACCAATTGGAAGATATTCATATCCTGTGCCTCAATACCACGTGTGGCATCAATCATCAAGATACAAACATCCGAATTCTCTATGGAGCGGATGGAACGCATCACGCTATAGAACTCCAAATCTTCCGTTACCTTGTTCTTACGACGTATGCCGGCAGTGTCAACGAGATAGAAGTCGAATCCGAACTTATTGTATCGGGTATAGATACTATCGCGAGTAGTACCTGCAATCTCTGTTACGATGTTGCGATCCTCACCGATAAAGGCATTGATCAAGCTCGACTTACCAGCGTTAGGACGTCCCACTACGGCAAAGCGAGGGATATCTTCATCGAGCTCCTCTTCGGGAACATCCTTCAGTTTGTCCAAGATGATATCGAGCAAGTCGCCCGTACCACTACCAGTAACGGCGCTCACGCAGATAGGATCACCCAATCCTAGCTTATAGAATTCGGCTGCTTGATAATACTCGCCACTGTTATCCACCTTGTTAGCCACAAGCAACACAGGCAGATTGGTACGGCGCAGGATCATTGCCACGTCCTCATCCCAGTCGGTCACGCCTGTTTCCTTATCCACGAGGAACAGCACCAAGTCGGCCTCCTCGGTGGCAACGAGCACTTGTTTGCGAATGGCATCCTCAAAGATGTCGTCCGACTTCACCACCCATCCGCCAGTATCCACTACAGAAAACTCACGTCCGTTCCACTGACACTTACCATATTGACGGTCGCGCGTGGTACCAGCGGTATCGCTTACGATGGCATGGCGGGTGTTGGTCAGTCTATTAAATAAGGTAGACTTGCCCACGTTAGGGCGTCCTACGATAGCTACTAAGTTTGGCATAATACGTTATTGTTATGGGGTTTATATACGTTGGGGGTATGATTATTCTCTAATTTATTCGGGGTTATAGCCAAAGTGGGTCAACTCGCGTTGTGAGTTGCGCCAGTCTTTGTCCACTTTCACAAAACATTCGAGGAAGATCTTCTTTCCGAAGAATGCCTCAAGACTTTTCCTAGCTTCCGTAGAGACCTTCTTGAGGGCTTGTCCTTGATGTCCGATGATGATACCTTTCTGACTATCGCGCTCCACATAGATGACCGCATTGATGCGTATCACCTTCTCATCTTCCTTGAATCGTTCTACAACCACTTCCACCGAGTAGGGTATTTCCTTATCGTAGTAGCGAAGAATCTTCTCGCGGATGATCTCAGAAACGAAGAAACGAGCAGGTTTGTCGGTCAGTTGTTCCTTATCAAAGTAGGCCGGGCTCTCGGGCAACAGTTCGCCGATGCGCTTCATGAGGATATCCACACCAAACTTGTTCTTGGCGGATATAGGTAGGATCTCAGCTTCAGGCAATAGCTTGTGCCACTGTTCCACCATATCGCCCAAGCGCTTCTGATCAGTCTCATCTATCTTGTTGATCAGCAGAAGGATTGGGATGGATAGCTTGCGCACCTTCTCTAGGAAGTCGAGGTTCTTTGTAGGATCCTCCACCACATCGGTAACATAGAGCAAGATATCAGCGTCAGCAAGCGCACTCTCTGAGAAGGCAAGCATCATCTCTTGCATTTTGTAGTTGGGTTTGAGCACCCCCGGTGTGTCAGAGAACACAATCTGCATATCCTCGGTATTGACAATACCCATGATACGATGACGTGTGGTTTGTGCTTTAAAGGTAGCGATACTGATCTTCTCGCCCACCAACTGGTTCATCAGAGTGCTTTTGCCCACATTGGGGTTACCTACGATGTTTACAAAGCCTGCTTTGTGCATAGTGAATGATTGATAATTAAAAGGGATAAAAGCCAAAAAGAGTTCACGACTCTACGAGTATCGGGCTGAAAGCATCTTATCGCGCCTGTTGCAGCGTGGCTATGCCTTAGCTTGGGTGAGACCCCATACTCCTAAAGACCTGAACTCTTTAAATATGTTAGGAATTACTTCTTGGTTACTACCTTGTCACCATCGTAAGCCCATTTCAGGAACGCTGCGCCATGAACGAATCCGGCACCGAAAGCGGTCAAGATGACATTGTCACCTTTGCGGAACTTCTTTTCATTGTCCCACATAGCCAAAGGAATGGTAGCGGAACTGGTATTGCCATAATGATCGATGTTGATCATCACACGATCCAGTGGCAACTCGGCGCGCTTAGCCACAGCTTCGATGATACGGAGGTTAGCCTCATGAGGCACAACCCACTGTATATCGTCAGCGGTGAGGTTGTTACGCTTCATCACTTCCATCACATCGTTGCTCATATCGGTCACTGCATAGCGGAACACGGTGCGTCCCTCTTGGTACAGATAGTGTAGCTTGTGATCCACTGTGAAGTGAGACGGTGGGCATACAGAGCCACCAGCCTTCAGATGAAGGAATGGCAAGCCGATGCCATCAGTGCGCAAAAGCGAGTTTTGCAAGCCCACATTCTCCTCCGTTGAAGCCTCAACGAGCACTGCTCCAGCGCCATCGCCGAAGAGCACACAAGTGGCGCGGTCGGTATAGTCGACCACTGACGACATCTTATCAGCTCCGATAACGATGATGCGCTTGTAGCGACCGCTCTGTATCATTGACGCTGCTACGTCAAGGGTATAGAGGAAACCGCAGCAAGCGGCAGAGAAGTCGAATGCGAAAGCATTTTTCAGCCCGAGCTTTCCTAGCACGATAGATGCTGTAGAGGGGAATTTGTAGTCGGGCGTAGTGGTAGTAACGATAAGCGCATCAATGGTATCAGGGTCCACGCCGGTCTTTTCGAGAAGCTCCTTGGCAGCTTTACGAGCCATGTAGCTCGTACCCAATCCTTCCTCGGTAAGGATGCGGCGTTCCTTGATGCCCACACGGGTGGTAATCCATTCATCGCTGGTATCGACCATGCGCGACAGTTCCTCGTTAGTGAGGATATAGTCGGGCACGTATCCGCCTATGCCTGCGATGACTGCGTTTATCTTTTCCATGAGCTATTTACTCAGCAGATACTTTCTCTACAGCCAATTTACCACGATAGTAACCGCAAGTAGCGCATACGGTGTGATATACATAGTAAGCGCCGCAGTTAGGACAAACTGCCAATGTAGGAGCTACTGCCTTGTCATGAGTTCTTCTTTTGAGTGTACGAGTCTTCGACTGTCTTCTTTTAGGATGTGCCATAATTCTTTTACTGTTATTTTTTTAATTTTTATTTTTCAGTTGTTCGAGAGCTGCCCATCGCGGATCCACTGTCTCTTGCTGTCCCTCACCGCTTCGGGCGGCAGAGTGCTCGTCGAGCACTCGTATCATCGCAGGGTTGCATTTTCCAGGTGCATGCACATGCTTGATAGGGATTGCGAGCGCAATACATTCGTAGACATACCATGTAACATCGAGTATTCCTTCGTCCTCGGCCACCGTCACAAGGTTGTCTTCTTCCGAGTAGTCCTCACCAAACTTGGCCGTGAGCCTCTCATGAGCCTCTACAGGCTGCTCCATATCATCTAGACAGAGGTCACACGGAACAATGACCGTACCGCAGATGTCAAAGTCGAGGGTAAACATATCATGTTCAGCTCGAAGGATATCAAGCCGAACCTCAACGTTACCCCGGCTCACTTCAGGAGCGTCCACCGCCTTAAAGTAAGCTTCATCTAGCTTGAACACCATGGGGTTATGGCCTACATTCAAGCCTTTCAGATCTATTTTAAGGGTTTCCAAGTCCATATTTGGGTTGCAAAGTTACAAATTATTTTCTAATTATCAACAATATAGCTCGATTTTTTCATTCTTCGCGTAACGCGAGGATACCTATCTAACGAGTTCATTTATAGCTTTATAGAATCGTGAAATGCCGTTTTCGTCCAATCTGTTTTATTTCTTTCTAGCCGACAACTACCCATAAGAGCTATCCTTAGAGCCCGACATGAACCTTCGGTCTATTTCTTCAGTTCGATTCTAAAGGTAGTACCTTTACCCACCTCAGAGCTCTTCACAAAGATTCTGCCGTGGTGATATTCCTCCACAATGCGTTTGGCTAGGCTCAGCCCTAGTCCCCAGCCACGTTTCTTGGTGGTGAATCCGGGTCTGAACACATTGCCTATATCCTTCTTCTTGATACCTTTGCCCGTATCAGTGACGTCAATAATGACCTTCACGGGCGTCTCCTCCACACGCAGGGTGATGCTACCAGCATCTGCGCCCATCGAGTCGACAGCGTTCTTGCATAGGTTTTCTATCACCCACTCAAAGAGGGAAGCGTTAAGATTGACCACAACATCCTCTTCGGGCAGTTCTTTACGCATAGTGACCTTGCGTGATGTGCGTCTATCCATATAGTCGACCACATGCGTGAGCACCTCGTTCAGACTAGCCGGCACGGGTTCGGGAAGCGATCCTATCTTAGAGAAGCGATCGGCAATGAGCTGCAGTCGCTTCACATCCTTATCCATCTCAGGTATCAGCGCATCATCAGGGTACGACTCCTTAAGGATCTCTATCCATGCCATCAAGGACGAGATAGGTGTGCCTAGCTGGTGAGCAGTCTCCTTGGAAAGCCCCACCCACACCTTGTTTTGTTCGGCTTTCTTTGACGTAAGGAGCGCAAAGATAGCCACCACCACAAAGATCATCACCACGCCGAGCTGCACAAAGGGGTAATAAGCCAACCGCTTGAGCATCAACGAGTCGTCATAACACACGTTGATATACTCATCGCTACTGCCATTACCTATCGCGATGCGAATCACCTTCCCTGCGATGCGCTGCCGTTCAGCCAAGTAGGTGAGATAGCGAGTGCTATCGGTGGCCGTTGACGCATCGATATCCACATTGCGAAAGTCGGTCACATCCCCTTCGCGATTGGTCACCACCACGGGGATGGTGTTGTTTTCGTTGAGCACCTTGAGCGCCAAGGTGAGATCGGTGTGCTCATCAGCCATGCTAATCGATTTCATTGCTTGCGCCCACACCTCCATCTTGTCATGCTCTTGCTGTTCCAAGTCGCGAGTGAGATTATGACTCACCAACAACGATGCCACCGCTATAATTATAGCTGCGACAACGAGCAAGATCTTCACTTGGCGTATGCGGTCAGTCCATTTCATCTTATTGATTTAACGCACGATGGGCGCAAATATTGTCAGAGCCTTCATCTCTTTGATTGCTTCTGACGATATTTGCGCCCATTATGCGTTGTTCGGGCCGCGCGTCTTCATCTCTTCGGAGGATGGCGGACGGCTGACAGATCGATGCTATTATATAATAAGGTGTGTAGAGCGACGCTTCTACCCTACTCCACCGTGACGCTCTTGGCTAGATTGCGTGGCATATCGACGTTCAGACCTTTATCCACAGCCACAAAGTAAGCCAAGATCTGTAGTGGCACGACGCTCAACAAGGGTACCAACCTACTGAGTGTCTTGGGTATCTCAATCACGCTGTCGGCTATATTCTTCACCTGTTCGTCGCCATCGGATACGATAGCAAGGATACGACCATTGCGCGACTTCACCTCCTGCATGTTGCTGATCACCTTCTGATACAGTCCGTGATGAGTGGCAAGGAACACGATAGGCATATCTTGGTCCACCAGTGCGATGGGGCCGTGCTTCATCTCGGCAGCGGGATAGCCCTCGGCATGAATGTAACTAATCTCCTTGAGCTTGAGCGCACCCTCGAGCGCCACAGGATAATTGAATCCGCGGCCTAGGTAAAGGAAGTTGTGCGCATAGGTGAACATCTTTGCCATATCCTCAATACGAGGAGTCTGCTTGAGCAGCGACTGCATCTTCTCAGGGATCAGGTTCAGCTCGTGTATCATCTCTTGATACTCGGCATCGGGCAGGGTACCCTGTTCGTGGCCCAAGGCAAGGGCAAAGAGCGTGAGAGCGGTGACCTGTCCGGTGAAGGCTTTGGTACTAGCCACACCTATCTCGGGTCCCACATGGATGTAGATACCGGTGTCATCAGCTCGGGCGATGGACGATCCCACCGCATTGACGATACCAAACACCAATGCGCCATGTTGCTTTGCCAGTTCCACAGCGGCGAGCGTATCGGCGGTCTCACCGCTCTGACTGATAGCTATCACCACATCGGATGGGTCAATGACGGGGTCGTTGTAACGGAACTCGCTTGCATACTCCACTGAGACGCGCTTGCGGCACATCTGCTCAATGAGCTGTTTGCCTATCAGACCTGCATGCCAACTGGTTCCGCAAGCCACGATGATGATGTGCTGAGCGGACACTAGGCGATCACGATAGTCGCGTAGGGCGGACAGCACCACCTTGTTGTTCTCTGGATGAGCCTCATCCACGAACAGGCGGCCACGCATACAGTCGCGTAGACAAGCGGGCTGGTCATAAATCTCCTTGAGCATGAAATGGCTGAAACCACCTTTGCTCAACTTAGAGATATCGATATCCACGGTCTTGATGGAATAGGTGCAGTGGGCATGGTCATGATTGATGATGTTGATCTCATGATCAGGGCGGATGTCGGCTATCTGTCCATCGTCTAGATAGATCACCTTGTCGGTGTGTTCCACGATAGGTGTGGCATCGCTAGCTACAAAAAACTCTTTGTTATCCTCACCTACGCCTACCACTAACGGGCTAGACTGGCGTGCCACCACCATGTGTTCGGGGTGCTCGCGTTCCACTACAGCCACAGCGTAAGCACCCACCACGCCGTGAAGCGCTTGGCACACGGCTGAGACAAGGTCCTTGCCGTTCTGCTGATAGTAATAGTCGATGAGCTGCACCAGCACTTCGGTATCGGTGGTACTGGCAAAGCGATAACCTTTATCGGTGAGTTGTTGTTTCAGTAGTTGGTAGTTTTCGATGATACCATTGTGTACCAGCGCTAGGTCGCCACTCATAGAGACGTGAGGATGGGCATTGGTCACAGATGGCTCGCCGTGAGTAGCCCAGCGGGTGTGGGCTATACCGACATGCCCAGAGAGGTCGCTTTCTGCCGTTGCCTGCTCTAGGTTGGCCACCTTTCCTTTGGTCTTATATACGTGTAGCGCTTTATCATCATTGATGAGGGCCACGCCCGCGCTATCATATCCTCTATACTCAAGTTTCTTCAATCCGGAAATCAATATCGGGAAAGCCTCGGCCTGCCCGATGTAACCTACTATTCCACACATGTGCGTTATGTCTTAAGTTTACAATCTTTACACCTTTAAGGCGCTTCGCAGATAGGTTCAGATAACCATACTGCGTGCGCAAAGGTACAAAAATATCTGAAACAGCAAAGCACAGAAGCGGTTTCTGCTAACAGAATATATGTTTTTGCAAGATTAAGTCAATTGTTTGGGATGTGAAATCAATTTATTTTTGGATGATTTTTAATTTATTTTTCTTCCAAAAACAATTTATTTGAGCCTATTGCACCTTCCCCGTGGAATATCAGTAGGACTCATATCGTGGGACAGGAAACCTGATACGTTTGCTTCACAGGTCAGATTTAGTTCATATAATCGTTTGAATGGAGCAATATCACCATACCGCTTTGGAAACGGCAACATGAATCAGCGATCCCATAGCACCGATAAAGATGGTATCAGATTGCCGATATCATCATCTAGTAAAGGCTTGAACAGATAACAGATAAAATCGTCATCAAATAAAAGAAACCCATGAGTATCTTTTTGTAGTTTAGAGAAATATTTGTATTTTTGCACCGACAGTTCCCACCACGCTTCCCGAAGACCAGCGAACCAGGGTGGGCCTTTTGCGTTTTACACAATAGTGAGATACGACAGACAACCATTAGATTATCCCGGCATCATTGCGATGTTGAAGGAGCGTGGTCTTATTATCCGTGATGATAACAAGGCCATCAGTTGTTTAAAGGTAATCAGCTATTTCCGCTTAGCAAACTACTTCCGACCGATGGAAGCGGACAAGACTACTCATATCTTCAAGCCCAATAGTTATTTTGAGAACGCAGTTGCCCTTTACCGTTTCGACCAAGAGTTGCGCACCTTGTTATTCAATGCTATCCAAACCATAGAAATCGCTTTGCGTTCAAAGATGATTCATCATATCTCCCTACAATATGGTGCATTTTGGTTTACTGATGCTAGCTTGTTCAGGAACACGGCCATTTTCGAAACTTGTTTACTGCATATTCGTCAGGAAGTGGAACGCAGCAGAGAAGACTTCATTACCGAACATCTTGAGAGATACTCAGAACCAGACATCCCGCCCGTATGGAAGACGCTTGAGGTAACAACGTTTGGTACATTGTCTAAATTGTTTAGCAATTTCAAGGACAATCGCTTGAAAAAGCGCATTGCACGAGAGTTCAACTTGCCGCAACACCTCATCTTGGAGAACTGGATAAAGTGTGCCGTCATTATGAGAAATCATCTTGCTCACCACACACGCGTATGGAATCGCAACTTTCCATACATACCACAGACAAACATTCCACTTCGTGGGGCATGGCTATCGCATAGCATCCGGCATTCCCACAAGCTCTACCCGTACTTATGTTGTATGCAATACTTGCTCAATGTTCTGAAGCCCAACAATACATTCTCACACGACTTGGCTACACTGTTGGGGAAATTTCCAAATGCAGACACAACGGCCATGGGCTTCCCTGTAGGTTGGCAGGAAGAAGCATTGTGGCAGTAACTGTTATGGAAAGAATCAAGGGGGGCATATAAGATATTCTCCCTGATTATTTTCTAGCCTGAATTTATACGAAACGAAAGACTACAAACTTTATTTTTTTGTTTGTTGAATTCACGAAAAGTTTTACTCTTAACTATTATTTATCCGGTAAAACTTTTAAAAACGGCAAGATTAGGGCTGACGCTTCTCACGAGTGTATCAGCCTTTTTGATTATCTTGGCTTTGCTTATAAAGAGCGGTACGGCTTAAAACGATCATACTCTGCTCATCTCCGCCGATGGATAATCAACGCCGCTCGAGGTCGGCATTGCGAAACTCTAATGGTGTGATACCGGTGTGCTTCTTAAAGTATCGACAGAAGAAGCTCACGTCGGAGAAGTGGTATTCCCAAGCAATCTCTTTGATGCTCTGCCGGTTCATACGCAGCTGATTCTTGATCTGAAGGATGGTGTACTGATCAATGATGGTCTTTGGGGTGTGTCCCGTCACCTGTCGGGAGATGTTGGTGAGGTACTTGGCTGAGATGTTCAGGTGAGAAGCATAGTCGTTAACGTCTCGGCTCTCACGGAAGCGTTGCTCCATGAGGTGCATAAACTGATTGAACAGCTCGCGGACACGGCGCGACTTCACCTCATCGGGACGGTTCTCGGGGTTGCGTTGCAGGTATTCGTGAAAGCCCATAAAGAATGCTTTGAGTTGTAGCAGCACCAGTTGGCTAAGGCAGGTACACTCTTTCTGATCAAAATAGATCTTCAGCAATCGGAACATACTATCGATAATATTGGTCACCACGGGCTTGTCCGTGCGGCAACGGTCCTCGCGCAAGGACGAGTAGACGGTCTGCTCCAGTTGCAGACTGGCTTCGCGCAGCAGAGACATGTTATATTGGAGCATCTCCACCTGAAACGGCTCACCACTCTGAGCATCATCAGTCATCTCTGAAACCAGCACCACATCGTTAGGAAAAAGGGTGATCACGGCACCACGATAGAGTTGCCATTCATTGAAGTTGACCCTTATACGCGCGCTACCATGGCGACATATCACGATGGCACCATAGCAGAGCACCTGCGGTTCCTGAGTCCAGTGGCTCAGAGAGGACGTCATGAGGGTGGCTTGATGATTGTTACTGAGTTCGGATAGGGTTGCTTCTGATGGGAGATGGGTAGACATTGCGTTGAGGGTTTGTTCGCTTTTATGGTGCAAATATAGGAATAAGAAGTGACATATAGGAACGTTTGTTCCGTAAAAGTCCATTTATGGCGGAAAATTTAAAGTCGACCTGCAACAAAATATCTCTACCTTTGCACCCGAAAAAAACATATCTGACGTACAAGACACGCCAAAGATCATTCAGGAAAAGATTCAGAACATTCACTAGAATATGACAAATCAGAAAATGAGACTTTCATTGCTTGCCATGGGAATGGCATGCTGGGGCTTTGCCATAGGGCAGACCTCAGGCACCGCTACCGCACCGGCAAGCACACAAGCAACTAAGGTGTTGCCCATGAGTGTGGACAAGCTGTTCAGCCTAGCAGAGCAGAACAACAAGGCGCTGGCGGAGTGTCGCACGGGCGTAGAGATTGCCGCGCAGGGCATCGAAGTGGCTGAGCAAGCCAAGCTACCCGACATCAACGCTTCGCTCTCGGTGAGCTACATCGGCAATGCGCTTATGAGCGATCGCAATCTGGGCAACATTCATGGTATGCACTCACCCCACTTTGGTAATAGTTTTGCGGTGGAGGCACAACAGGTGGTATATGCTGGCGGGGCCATCGACGCTTCAATCAAGATGGCGGAGATCGGAAAGCAACAAGCTGAGACCGCTGTGAAGCTCACACGCAACCAGGTACGCTTTATGGTCTTGGGTCAGTATCTAGACCTTTACAAGATAGAGAACCGGATGAAGGTGTACGAGAAGAACATCGCACTGACCCAGCAACTCATTGACAACATTCGGGAAAAGTACAATCAGGGCGTGGCGCTCAAGAACGATATCACCCGCTATGAGCTACAGATGGAGAATCTGAAGCTCGGACTGACCAATCTGCATAACAGTAGGCGCATCATCAACCACCAACTGTGCAACACGCTGGGCCTGGAACAGGGCACGCTGATCGCACCTGACACCATCATCGCCACACAAGCCTATGCCAAGGATGCCGAGGCTTACTGGCAACAGATGTCGGGCATGGGCTCACCGCTGATTGAGCAGAAGGTGAACAATATCAATATGGCTCGCCAAAAGGAGCTCATCGCTAAGAGTGCGTTGCTACCTAAGGTGGCACTAGTGGCTTCAGAAAACTGGAACGGCCCTATCACCTTTGAGGTGCCACCTATCAACAAGAACCTGAACATATGGTATGTGGGCGTGGGTGTGAGCTACAACGTGAGTGCGCTGTTCAAAGCGAAGAAGCAGATCAAGCAGAGCGCCACCGAGACGCGTCAGGCGCAAGAGGCACTAGCGGTGCAGAGCGAGCAGCTCAACAATGATATGCAGCAGGCTTTTGTCCAGTATATGCAGACCTACACTGAGCACGAAACGCAACTGAAGAGTGTGGAGCTGTCCAAGCAAAACTATGAAGTGGTCAACTCACGTTACCTCTGCCAGATGGCGCTGGTGACGGATATGGTAGATGCTTCTAACCTGTTGCTCAACGCTGAGCTGCAAGAAGTGGATGCACGCATCAACATCGCCTTTGCCTACTATCGCATGAAGTATGTCGCTGGCAACATCTAATCTCCCCTTTCATTCTTTCTAAAAAAATAATCAAGCATACATACTATGTTCAAGAAAATCATCAAACGACTTTACAATGTTCTCATTCTCGTGCTTCTCGCTGCTGCAGCAGTGTGGGTGTATCGCCACTTTGTACACGGATCGGACGTAGAATACACTGACGACGCACAGGTGTATCGTCATATCACACCTATCAACACGCGTATCCAGGGTTTCATCAAGGAGATACGCTTTGACGACTATCAGCATGTCAAGAAGGGCGACACGCTCGTGATCATCGAGGATGGCGAGCAACGCATACAGATAGCACAAGCTTCGGCTGGTGTGAAGAGTTCACAATCGAGCTCGTCAGTGGTATCGGCTAGCATGAGCACCACGGCTAGTGATGTACAGACCGCTGCTGCGGGCATCGAGGAGGCTCGTGTGGATATGCTCAATGCCAAGCAAGACTTTGACCGCTTTGCGGCTTTGTTAGACAAGGAGGCAGTGACGCGTCAGCAGTATGACAATGCGTACGCTCGCTACCTAAGCGCCAAGGCTCGCTATGAGCAGGCTAGCAGCAAGCGACAGGCTGCGGCATCGGTGCGATCGGTACAGGACAAGCAGCTGCAAACGTCGAAGGCGGGCGAAGGTGTGCAGCAGGCTCAGCTCAAGATGGCTAAGCTACATCAGTCGTACACGGTGATTACAGCTACCTGTGACGGCGTGATGGGACGCAAGGAGATTCATGAGGGTCAACTGGTACAGCCAGGCCAACTGCTGGCACGTATCGTGGCTGACGACGAGATTTGGGTAGTGGCCAACTATCGTGAGACGCAGATGCCTGCCATTGAGGTGGGTAAGGATGTGGAGTTTACCGCTGACGCTGTGCCGGGCGTGGTCTATCATGGTAAGGTGCAAGCGCTGTCGGCCGCAGTGGGTTCGGCTTACTCGATGGTTCCGGTGGATAACGCCACGGGCAACTTTGTCAAGGTGGAACAGCGCATACCCGTACGCATCACGCTCACGGACAAGAACGACGCTAAGAACGTGGCGTTGCTCAGAGCTGGAATGAACGTGGAGACCACTATTCGTAAGAACAAGACGCAAAACAAGAAGAAGTAAGCCATGCCAGGACCTCCTATTCAGCAAGGACCTTTTAGGGTGCCTTCATTCTATCCCATTGTGCCCCGACGGTTGCAACCGTGGATCTATCTGGTGTTTGCGTTCTGCTTTCTGCTTTCTGGAGGTATCTACGGTGGTGCAATGAGTCAGGTCATGGGCGAGTATAGCCTCATGCGTGAGGACGTACTGATGATTGTGATGTGTAATGTGGTGGGCGTAAACATGCCGTTCCCGTTCCTCTTCCGTCTGAAGTTTGCCTTTACCAATAGGCGATTGCTGCTCAACGCCGCACTGATGGTGGCGCTATGCAACTTTCTCATCATGTTTACGGATAGCGTTCCACTGATGTGCATCTTGGGATACATCGCTGGTTTCTTCAAACTGTGCGGTTGTTTCGAGTGTATGTCGACCATTCAGCTATGGATGACGCCTAAGCGCGACTTCCGTGTCTTCTTCCCTTTGCTCTACTGTATGGTGCTGGGCAACATGTATCTGTCTCCGTGGCTCACCGAACACCTTATATATATATTCCAGGATTGGCGCATCGTCAACTGGGGTATGACGGGTATCATGCTCACCATCGCTTTCCTAATAAGACTGCTCACGCACGATTTCCGCTTCATGAAGCCGCTGCCGTTTATCAGCATCGACTATCTGGGATGTGCGCTATGGTCGTTATTGATGATTGAGGTGATCTTCTTCTTCAACTATGGCGAGCATTACAACTGGCTCGCGGCTGAGGTGATGCGCATGGATCTGCTCTTCATGATGATCACGGCTTATCTGTGTATTCAGCGTATGAGGCACATTCGCCATGCATACATCGTGATAGGGGCTTGGAAATATAAACGATTGGTGCCGCTGCTGATTCTCTTTGCCTTCACCGAACTGATGGGTAGCACACCGAAGGTGCTGCAAACGGCTTTCACCACGAACATCCTACATTGGGGTTCGGTAACAACCAATGTGTTCAACCTCATAGAATGGGGCGGGGCTATCATCGGTTGTCTGTTCTGCCTGGTATGGATGAAGGGACTGAAGCTCAAATACACCAATCTGCTCACGCTGGGCGCACTGGCGATGGCGGCTTATCCAGTGATGATGTATTTCCTCATCGATCCACAACTGAACATCGAGAAGATGTATGCACCTATCTTGATACGATCATTTGGCAATGCCATCTTCTTCTGCACGCTGACGATCTATCTCGAGGAACTGATGCCCTTCCAACACTTCTTCATGAGCCTAACTATGGCAGGACTGATCCGCAATGGTCCTATATCGACAATGTGCTCGGGCATATATAGCTTCGGACTGCGTCATCAGATAGCCGATAATCTCTCACGCGGATTGCCATACGACATGAGCAACATCTTGATGATAAGCATACGCCAGCTCTATGGCATCACGTGCTGGATAGGCCTCGCAGTGCTTGGCATCTTCTTGCTATGGAATCTGCAACCGGTACGAAGCACGATGAAGAAGATGCCTTACTGGAACATCGTAGGTAAATATGCCAAGAAATACTGGAAACAACGACGCAGACGCAACGTTGCTACCGCTCAATAACCGAAAAGGGGACAAGTCGGAAGAATAGACCGACTTGTCCCCTTTATGGTAAAGGCAAATAGCAAAATGCTGTACAGACCCACTTTCTGTAGGCAAGAATAGCACGAAACGCACCTCGATCAATAAAAAATAAAGGTTGATGGGAAAATGGAAAGGAATGGAAAGGCAAAGATTTGGCAGTGTTGATTAAATTTGCAATTAGATAACAAAATATTGTCTAATAACAAAAAACATTCCTCTGATATGAAAAAGAAACTTTTCGGTACTTTGCTTCCATTGTCTGCATTGGCAGCACTGATGATAGGTTCGCTTACCGCATGTAATGGCAACAGCGATGAAGAGAAAGCAAAAGAAGTGGCGCTACAATTGGCAAGATCAGTTGCAGCAGGCGACACGACACAGCTAGGCACCCTTTATCCTGACGTGGCAAAAATTGATTCGCTCATTGTTCCTGATACCACTGATATCCAAGTCACCACTGCTGATGATAAGCAATCGTTCAACGTAAGCTTTGGCCCATCTGTCACCATCAACGTAAACAAACAAGGCGAAGACAAATATGTCATCAAGGAAAGCAAAGGATTGCTCGCACTGGATGCTGAAACCAAAGAGCTAGCGAGCAAGACTGCTTGGACCGACTCAACACTGAACGACGTACAAAACACTGAACGAATCAAGGACAAAGGATTCATAGGCTACCTTTCGGGCATAGCACAAAAGAGCCTTACAAGCAAAGTGACTGTCAAAGGAGAGAAACGAGACAATTACCCTATGATGGTGAACGAAGGAAAGCCTTTATATGTCACCGTTACCAACAATAGCGATGCTGCAATAAGTGGTTCATCATATAAGGTAAACATCAAGTATGCATACTACGGTAGATTTGATGATTTTACCGAACATAAGGTTGTGGCAGGAAAAGATATCCCTGCGCATGGATCTGTTAAGCTAAAGTATCCTAGCTCAGACGTTGGGTATGATTATCAAGAAGAAGTTACAGGAACCATCGTTTGGGGCACAGCAAGCGGCATGAGTGTGAAGGAGCTTAGCACATTACAGTATACCGGTAAGGAATATAATGAATACCAAAAGCAGTCCAAAGCCAAATAATGGCCTTTTATAAGTCACTAACAGGAACTTTTATAAAACGAATATAATTATGAAGAAGATCTTTTATTTATCATTCATTGCATTGGCAATGTTCTCATGCGGACAGAAGACATCTGACGGAGCTGCAGATCAGGCGCAGGCTGACTCGCTCGCTCAAGCTGACTCATTGGCTAAAGTTGACTCATTGGCTAAAGCTGACTCTATAGCAAAGGCTGATTCGATAGCAAAGGCTAAAGCAGCTAACGAGGTGGATGATGCCGAAGCAATCGCATTTGTCACCAATATGTTCAATAGTCAGAAATTCAACAGCAGCTCGTTCTTGAATGCCAACTGCACCAGCAAGATGCTCAGCAAGCTACGCGCTCAGAATGAATATGAAGATGGAGGATATGCCACTTGGCTCTTCCGCTCTGACGCACAAGACGGACCAAGCGACGTTACCAAAATCATAAGTGTGGTGCCTCAAGGAAACGGATGGTACAAGTACTCATTCTATGATATGGGCGTAAAGGGTACCAACAAGATTAAGCTAGTCAAGAAAGGCGGTAGTCTCAAGATTGACGACGTGAAACGCTGCTAATAGAAACCAATATTCAAAATCATTACAAGTATGAAAAAGATATTATACCTTTCTGTTATCGCATTGACAATGTTCTCATGCGGACAGAAGACTCCAAACGGAGCTGACGAACAAGCACAGGCCGACTCTATTGCAAGAGCTGATTCAATCGCACAAGCTGACTCTATCGCTAAGGCTAAAGCCGAAGCCGACTCTATCGCCCGAGTGGACTCCATTGCTAAAGCGGATTCAATCGCTAAAGTAGAGAAAGCCAAAGCTAAAGCTTCAAAGAACTCAGCAAAGATCGAAAAGCTATTGAAAGATTATAACGATATCCTTAATAGCGTAGATCCAAATTCAGCAAGCACAGCGTGGCTTAACGCAATTGACCAGCTTGATGCTGAATTGAACTCATTGAAGAAAGATATGACGCCTGAACAGAAGGCACGCTACAAGAAGTTAGCAAACTCGGTATATTAACTTCTCGATAGACAACAAAAAAAAGAAAAGGGCTTAAACAGAATAATCCGTTTAAGCCCTTTTCTTTGTGTAAGGCAATTTGAACGTGCTATCAGTTCACTACTATACGATTGGCTTTTGACACCTCATAAGTCTTGTAGAACTTGTTAGGACCACCAATCTTGAAACGTTCGATTTTGGTTTTGTGCAGATCGTAGCAGTCAACCTTCTCTTTTACTTTCTCAACGGCTGCTGACTTAGAGTAGTTGGTCACGCCCGTCACATAGAAATCGTGCTCAAGGAACTGAACGTTCTTGACATCCTTGTCAAACGAGTATGCAATGCGGTTGACAAACTTAATAGGCGAATCACTCTCGGAATAGTAACCGACATTGGCGGTCTGCTTGGGGAGATCCTTTGTTTTATCGCATGTCTTTATAAATCTTGGCGACACCTTATACTCGGATATAACCTTATACGCATGAGCTGGCACACAGATGACCTGCTGTTCTTTAGTGGTTACGCCACGGCTACGACCTTTCAGCAACTTTGCTGCAATCGATTCTGTAACTGGAACGTAATAATTCTCAGGCCAAAAGAGACCGGAGGCTAAATAAGAGGCTGAAAAGGAATACTGCAAGGAAGCCGACTCGCTTGTCGATGTAGTGTACTCACGGTTCTTAAAGTAATCGTTAGCTGACCCATTAAGAATAAAGAATGTCTGCCCTAAGTCGATAAACAGATCTGAGGCGGTCTTGTTCTCAACTATAAAACCCACACGACCGTTCTTTCCCCATAGGTTATACATCACCTTCAAATCGTTGTTCTCATACACCAAGGCATTGTCTTGCTGCTTAAGCGTGTTGCTATTCACATCATAGACTTGATAAAACGTTTGGTTGCAAGACGTGAATGCAAAGCTGACTATGGCCAATAAGGTCACCAAAAGATAAAATTGCTTCTTCATAACTATCGTTTTTAAGTTGATACATCATTGTTTCACGCTGCAAAGGTATCGTATATTGGTTCGCCCTATTAGGACACATCAGATTATTTCGAGATTTTGATGCGTATAGATGGAATAATTTGTACAATCGTGTCGCAACATCAATCACATTACAGTAGGCGTATAGCCATAAACCTAAACAAGGGCAGACTCCATTTTCAGGAATCTACCCTTGCTCTTATTATATGTTATCCAAGCTTACTTGATAAGCACCTTCGTCGTTTGATTGCCATTGCGAACGATGTTCAGACCTCGCTGCAAACCATTCATCTGACGACCTT
>CAVHUZ010000025.1:0-30965 GCA_963639545.1 Bacteroidaceae bacterium | reverse complement strand
AACTGATCAATCCTTTGGCGGAGAGCGCCCTCTCTTTGGCGCACATGACCTTCGTCTAGAACATATCAAGATCACAGATGGCGAGTCGGGCATCAAGTGTTGCCGCAATCTAGAGTGTGACAATAGCAGTTTTATGGGCAAATACCCTTGGTGGCACGTGGATGGAAGCGTGATAACCAACTGCTACTTTGCACCCGAATCACGATCGGCGATATGGTATAGCAATGATATGGTGATGAAACACTCGGTGATTGATGGCCCTAAGTTTTTCCGTGAGATGCGCCACCTCACCTTGGAGGACGTGGTAATCAATGATGCCGACGAAACGTTCTGGCGCATTGACGGCCTGAAGCTCACCCGTGTAGAGCTGCATGGAGGCACCTATCCGTTCATGTTCTCGAAGAACATCTACGTGGACGGGCTCAAGAGTGACGCTAAGTATGTGTTCCAATACTGCCAAAACGTGGAAGTGCACCATGCTGACATCACCACCAAGGATAGCTTTTGGGAGTGTGACAACGTCACCGTGTACGACTCTCGCCTTGACGGAGAGTACCTGGCGTGGCATAGCAAGAACATACGCCTGGTGCGATGCCACATCAGCGGCGAACAACCGCTATGCTATATGGATCACATCACGCTGGAGGACTGCACCTTCGACGCCGCCTGTGACCGCGCCTTCGAGGACTGTAGCAACATCGATGCACGCATCAGCGGCAGCATCACCAACATCAAGAACCCCATCTCGGGTACCATCAGTGCCGAGAGCATCGGGAGCATCACCCTCGACGAGTATGGCAAGGGCGCCCTGCAGAGCCAAGAGGCCACAAGGGTGATATTCAAGGAGAAATGATAAGAAACACAGATATTGTACACAATGGAGAACAAGAATACATTTACATTTGATACCGCAAGCCCCCGACGAGGCACGGGCTGTTACAAGTGGGACACCATGCCCGATGAGGTGATACCAATGTGGGTAGCCGATATGGACTTTGACGTGGCTCCAGCCATCAACCAAGCCATCAAGGAACGTGCCGCCCACCCTATCTATGGCTACACCTTGGTGGGCGATGCCTACTATGATGCCGTCACTAGCTGGTTCCAGCGGCGCCACCAATGGACGATAGATCGTTCATGGATCATCTACACCACCGGTGTGGTGCCTGCCGTGTCAGCCGCTATCAAGGCACTGACCCTCCCCGGCGAGAAGGTGCTGATACAGACACCGGCTTACAACTGCTTCTTCTCGAGCATACGCAACCAAGGCTGTGAGATAGTGGAGACGGAGCTCAAACGTGAAGGCAACAGCTATGTGATGGACTTTGATAGCTTTGAGCGCCAATGTGCTGACGACAAAGTGACGGTCTTTCTGCTATGTAATCCGCACAACCCCAGCGGCAGAGTGTGGACGCGCGAGGAGCTAGAGCGCATCAACGACATCTGTCTGCGCCACGATGTGCGCGTGATCAGTGATGAAATCCACTGCGAGCTGGTGATGCCGGGCTACACCTTCACACCGTTTGCTGCCGTGAGTGAGGCTTGCCAGGACAACTGCGTGACTCTCAACTCGCCCACCAAGAACTTTAACATCGCGGGTCTGCAGATAGCCAACATCATCTGTAAGAACCCCACATGGCGGCGCCGCATTGACCGCGTGATCAATATCTTTGAGGCTTGTGACGTCAATGCCTTTGCTCCCGTGGCGCTTCAAGCCGCCTACAACGACTCGGAGCAGTGGCTCGATGCCTTGCTCAGCTATCTGCACGGCAACTATGAGTATCTGAAAGAGTTCTTCCATGCGGAGCTGCCCAAGCTGGAGGTGTGCCGACTAGAAGGTACCTATCTGGCGTGGGTAGACTGTAGCTCTCTAGAGTTTACCAGTGACGAGCTCACCGCTTTGCTTCTTAACGAAGCCAAGGTGCAGGTCAATAGTGGCACGATGTATGGCAAGCGGGCGGGACAAGGCTATATCCGCATCAACATTGCCTGCCCACGCGAGCAGCTCAAGCAAGCGCTCATCCGCATTGGGCGCACCCTCAGTCCTTACATGGAGGACAATTTCGACTTGGGATGTCCGCTATAAAAATTAGATTTACATGAGATTATCATAGGAAAAGGTTGCGTTATAAAGAGATTTAAGCAACTTCGCAGCAATAAAGGAGCAATATGGGTAAAATAGTAGACAGACAACTGACAAAGATTGTCACGCTTGATGGTATGGAAATCGTCAAGCGTGTCACTACAGTCTTGATGCCTAATGGTAAGTATCGTTACCCTGTTGATTATTATAGGGTTAACGCAGGAGCAGTAGAGATGACTTCAGCCCAATTGGAAAAAGTCAGAATACCAACGTATAAACAACTTATCTGAGGCGACATGGCAGACAGCGACGGTTACCCTTTCATCTTTCAAATGATTGATCGGGACGCAACTGACAATCTATTGGTAGAAGCACTGCAATATCGTTTCAAGTCAGAGAAATCGCATCATATTTACATTGTACGTATAGAAAAATATCAAGAACATGCTTACTGCGTAAAATTCTTTGACAAGGCAAATAGGTATGAAAAGCTGGTTTTGCGCATTTAGCGATGAAGCAATGCCAAGCATATATGCTGAAAGAAGTCCTATCGCCATCTCACGGCGGTAGGACTTCTTCGTTATAGGGCCTCTCTTCTGATATAGGAAGGGCTGTGTGATATGCTGAGGGAATCGGTTAGGGATGGAAAAATAAATTGTTTTTGACCAAAAATTAAATTGATTTTACAAGAAAAATAATTTATTTCTCCTTTCGATACGTATGCTATCAGCTCATCTGCGGAGCGGTTTGAGGGTGCAGAAGCGGTGAGATGACGGCTTCATATCGGCATCGAGCTGAGGTGAAAAGCCATGAATGAATGGCTGGTGACGTGCCGATAAGGTTATGCCTTGTCATCGGCGTCAGCCTCATCGGTGCCGTGTGCCAGGGTGAGCTTCTGATATTCGGAAGGCGTCATACCATAGACCTTCTTGAAAGCACGGATAAAGCTGGTAGCGTTCTTATACCCCACGGTTTCATAGATAGCTTGCATGGTATAGTTCTGATAGACCTCTGGCGTGGCCAACTTGTGACAGGCTTCACGTATACGGCGCTCGTTGAGAAGGGTCTTGAAGTTTTTCTGATAGGAGGTATTGATGATTCGGGACACGTAGGTGGTGTTCGATTCCACCATTTCGGCCAACATCTGAAGGCTGAAATCGGGATTGGAAATCACCGCAAGGTCGTCCATCACACCATTGATCTTGTTGAGCAGCTTTTTGTCTTCGTCGTCGCTGATGACAGAAGTGGCGGTGGGCGTATCTGAGTCAGCTGGTTTGGGGTGGTTATCCAGTTGGCTGATGTAGCTCTCCAGCAAGTGGCGATTTTGCTTCTCACGTGCTTCCAGATCTCGGTTCTTATCTATGAGCAGGTGATGCGTGTGTGTCAAGCGTCTGTTCTTCCTATATATAATATAGGTAAGGAGGGAGATGAGCAACAAGAAGAAGACGATGCCCACGATGATATACACCTGAAGGGTGATGCGAGAGTGGAGCGTGGAGAGCTCGGATAGGTGCACGCGGTGTTCATAGTCGCTGAGCTTGTACCGCGCATTGTAGAATTTGTTGATGTTATAGACCGAGTCGTTCAAGCTGAAATAGAGCGTACGGTAACGCTGCGCTGAGTCGGCTTGGTGCGTTTGGGTGTATGCGTCAGCCAGCATCTTGTACGAGTTGACCAGCAACTCGCCGCTATTGAGGCTGCGCGACATCTTGCTGCACTGGTATCCCATATCTATGGCTTGCCTTGTCTTGCCCATCAGGATATAGAGATTGCCTATCTCGCTCATCTGGAAGAGCACATAGAGGGGCGACATCTTGTGCGTCTGGGCATGACGGAGTGCCTGCTGATGCACGCTGACGGCTTCAGCATACCGCTGTTCGGCACAGAGGACACGCGCTTTCTCATAGAACAGGTAGTACTGATAGTTGTCCTGAGATTCTAGATCGGGGGTCTTGAGCAGGATGTTATAGTAGTAGCGGGCTTTCTTCGCATTACCCATACGACAGTAGGCGGTCACGATGTTGGTCAGAAACTGGGATTGCAGCGTGACGTTACCTATCTTCTTGGCTTCATGATAACCCTTCAGAAAGTAATAGCAGCTGGTGTTATTGTCACCAAAAGCGTCATAGATGTTACCCACATAGCCTGTACATCCTATATAGTTGCGCACGTTATGTTCCTTAGCAGCCTCTTCCATGGCTTTGACATAAAGCTCGAGCGCCTCCGAATATCGTTCCGAATAATAGGCCGAGTCAGCCATCATGCGTAACTTGGCAGATGGGCTTGCTGGTCGATCTATAGCACGCAGAACACTACCGAACGCCAACAAGAGCGTCAGTAGCATCCAACGACGATATGTAGAGAAAGGTTTCATGTCATTGCAAAGATACAAAAAAGTGCATAAATTATGCTTCGAATATGCAAAAATGCCACAAATCCGCTGACATTTTATAAAATATGAACTCTCAAAGGACTGATTATTTGGCAATAGGAAAGGAAAATGATACTTTTGCCTTCGACATATTGTTGAACAAAAAACCGAACGATTATGAGAAAACTGCTTACTCTTTGCGCCGCACTATTGCTCGCAGCCACATCCGTTAAGGCTCAATGGGAACCTAGTTACACCGACTTCACTGTCCTCGGAACTGATAGCGTTTACGGACAGGGCAGCTTAAAGACGCTGCGAACCCCTGAAGGCAACATTGTGCTGACTTGGATCAATCATCCAAAAGACATTTCTTATAAGGACGCCAACTATGGCTACTATCTCTATATGCAGATCTTCGATCCTCAAGGCAACGCTTTGTTGGGCAAGGATGGTAAGACCATCGTAGGCAAACGTACCTTTTCGTGGTATGGCGACTATGGTTTGACTCTCTCATCTGACGGCAACATCTTGATAGGATATACTGATGCACGCAACGACGAGAGCAAGTCGGCTTGCACAGACTTTTTCTACTGCTATAAGCAAGACGGCACTTCGGTATGGAGCGAAGATGGTGTCCAGTTTGAAAGTGTAGCTGAGCACCCTGGAGCGAGAGACATGGAGCCAAGCGTAATGGCCAGCGACGGCAACATCTATGCGTCTATCATGCACACAGAATCATATAACGTCAAGGCTGATAGCACCAACTGGCAACCTAGCGAGTGGTTTCCTGATGAGGAAATGCCCGACTCTGTACTGATGTCTTCATCCAATTACCAAGTGATGAGACTCAATGCGGATGGCTCAAAAGCATGGGATGCTCCTATCATATTGGACCGCGATTACCTCTGGATGTACCCCGCCCCAGATGGTAACGCTTACCTGGTATATCCTAACAATGGCTACGGAGTGGACGTTCGCTGCATAGATAAGGACGGAAAGGACGTGTGGAGCGAACCTGTCAATGCCATCTCGGAACAAATCGGTACAAGTTCGTACACCGAAAAGCCCGCTATCGAAAGCGACGGAAAGGGCGGACTGATCTTTGCTTATCGTGCTTTGATCAACTACAGTGGCTATCTAGCACTGCAACATCTCTACGCTGATGGTACGGTTTGGGGTGAATCGCTCAATGCTAACGGCACTATGGACGGCAATGCAACCAACCCTGAGATTGCTGTAAAGGGAGAAAAGACATTCGTAGCGTGGTCATACGACAACGTAGCGGGCTCTAAGGACCTAATGGTCAACCAGATTGACAATGAATGCGACTACACCTTGGAGGGTGATAGCCTCTTGGGATATGCCTTGGACAACAACGAGATGTGGGGATTGACAGCCGTTAAGGTTATCCCACGCACCGATGGCTGGGTGGTATTGTACGGAAACAGCCAGAGCTGGAACGGCGCCAACTTCTACGCTTGTAAGATAGGTGACGACGGAAAGGTAGCTTGGAAGAAGCAAATAGCCGAGAACGACTTCAAGGCATCGGGCTTCTCAGTGGTTTACGATGACCAGAACGCATACATCTTCTACACATGTGACGTGGAATATGATGACAATTGGGAGGAGATTCCAGGCGAAGGTGGCATGCGTATGTTCTGCATTGACCTCAACGGAGGTACGGACAACATTGCCAATATCAAGACCAATGAGAACAAGAACACCATGATCTACAATGCACAAGGTATGCAGGTGACCAACACCAACGCTCCGGGCATGTACATCATCAAGCAGAACGGCACTACAAAAAAGGTGGTTAAGAAGTAAGCTTCACCCTCTACAACTACATCATCATGCGTAGAACATTAATTATTATAGCACTTCTCACTACATTGTTTACATCCCTCACCGCCCATACTATCGGTGTAGGGTATGTAAACAAGCAGGTGGGAACCAACAGCGACATCCGTGTTTCGGGCAAAGGAAGCGCTAGCGTGGCTGTGAAGATTGCCGCAGAGGATCTCAAGCTGTATCAAGGCAATCAGATTCAGACCGTCCGTGTAAGCATGCCCGAGACCAAGAAGTTTGTTGATTCAATCGTGGTCTGGGTGCGCAAGGACCTTAACGGCGAGAATCTCGCTACCGGAAAGGCTACCCGATTCAGCGATGACGGCTTCGCAGACCTCAAAGGCGACTGGAACGAAGTGGCGCTCAACAAGCCTTACGATATCCCTGCTAACACACCAATCTACGTCGGCTACACCTATTACCAGCGCACCAGCGTACCAGCATCACGCATCGTGGATACCAAGAGGGCTGAGACCTCTTATGTGCAACTGGGTTCTGGAGCCGATTGGGACGAGTACACAGCTGGCACATTCGCTATCGAAGCGGGCGTTGACGGCCCTACGATGCCCCTAAACGACTTTTGGCTCATGGCTGCCAAAGGCTTTATCCTCGGTGATGGCACCCGACAAATAGAGGCTCGCATCTACAATCGTGGACAGGAAGCGTCCTCTACGCTCACCTTCACCGCAACAGGCGCATCGCTAGACAACACCAGCTATGTGAACGCACAGATTCTTCCTGACCAGCTCGATACGTTGCTGATCAACCTACCCGCTGGTACTGATCTCTATCCGGGCGACATCGTCAACGTGACACTGGCCCAGGTGAATGGCAACGATGATGTGTACGCAGCCAACAATAGCAGCGATGCCACATTCAACTACCTTCGCATCCTGTTGCTGGAAGAGTTTACCACCGAGAAATGCCCCAACTGTCCCGGTGCAGCGGAGAAGATTCATAACCTTCTCTACGGCCCCGACAATCTCGAACGACAGGTGGCGGTGGTGTGTCACCACGCAGGATATAACACCGATGGGTTCACCACATCTACCGATCTTGCCTATGAGTGGTTCTACAACAATGAGGGCAGCACCTATGCACCAGCCTTGATGTACAACCGCACACCGCAGACCACAACCAGCGAAGGCACTTCGCCTGTGTCAGGAGTGGGTACTCAGGAGAGCATCAAGCAGAAAATAGAGAACATTATCAACCTGGAGTCGGCTCTGGTCATCACCGCTCAAGCCTCATACGAGGACGATGACACCCGCATCTGTGTCACTGTGACCGGCAAACGCTTACGCGACTTCGGCCTAACCACGCCTCGCATCACGGTGTTCCTTACCGAAGACAACGTCCTAGCGGGCGCTCAGGCTGGCACTGGAACCGATACCTACTATCACCAACACCTCATGCGCGGTATCAACAGCACTTGGGGAGATGTGATCAGTTGGAAGGGTGACTCCTTTACATACACCTGCGCATTCGACTTAGATGAGGATTGGAAGAAGAACGACTTAAAGGTGATTGCCTCAGTGGGCGACTATGACAGCACCAACCCGGCCAACTGTCAGATCGAAAACACGGCTATGGTTAAGCCATACAGTGCCACAAGCATCAAGGACGTGGATCAGCAGAAGAGCGAAAGCGTACCTACGGCTTATTATTCTATCAATGGTCAGCGTCTGCTTCAGCCTCAGAAGGGTGTCAATATCGTACGTTGGTCTAACGGAACAACACAGAAGGTGGTTGTGAAATAAGCACAGGTCACTAACAATACGACATCTCTATAATCTTCTACTTATATCTGTCTAAGATAAAGACCTAAAAAAACGGACTGCCACTCGAGAGAGTATGCAGTCCGTTTCTTTAGGTCTTTATCTATATAGGCAGATTTTAGAATTTGCCTTTGATAGATTCTCTTGATTTTAGATTACTGTTGCTTGTACTTAGCAGCTTGGCTTTCGATGAGCGCTTTGTCATCAAAATAGTTGATTTGCATAGCCTTGCGCACCTCGTCCATGGTCTGTGCGGCAGCCTCGCGAGCTGCTTCTGAACCCTTCTTGAGCACGTTGTAGATCTCAGGAATATCCTGTTCGAACTCGTGACGGCGTACACGGATAGGATCAAGCATCTTGTTGAGCACATTGTTGAGCAGCTTCTTACACTTCATATCCCCGATACCACCGGCTGTATAAGCGGCTTTGAGCTCGTCAAGGTTTTGGAACTCGGGCCAGAACTCAGCAAAGTCTTCATCCGTAGAGAACGCATCAAGATAGGTGAACACGGCATTTCCCTCTACATGACCAGGGTCAGAGACATTGAGATGGGTAGGATCGGTGTACATACCTTTGACCTTTTTCCATACAGTATCTTTGTCATCGGAGAGGTAGATGCAGTTGCCAAGACTCTTAGACATCTTCTCCTTACCATCTGTTCCGGGGAGACGACGTGCCGTAGCATTCTCTGGCAAGAGGATGTTGGGTTCTACCAGCACGGGCGCATAGATCTGATTGAAGCGGTGAGCCAGCTCGCGAGTGAGCTCAATCATCGGCTCTTGGTCCTCACCAGCAGGGATTGTGGTAGCCTTGAAAGCCGTGATGTCAGCAGCTTGGGACACTGGATAGCAGAAGAAACCTAGTGGGATGTTGGCTTCAAACTTACGCATCTTGATCTCGGTCTTCACCGTTGGGTTGCGCTGAACACGTGATACTGACACGATATTCATCAGATAGGTGGTCAGCTCAGCCAGTTCGGGTATGCAACTCTGAATGTACAACGTACACTTAGTAGGATCAAGGCCTGCCGAGAGATAGTCGAGCGCCACCTCAATGATATTCTGGCGAATCTTCTCAGGGTTCTCCGCATTGTCTGTGAGAGCCTGCACGTCAGCCATGAACACGAACATACGGTCATAGTCGCCTTGGTTTTGCAACTCCACACGACGACGCAAGCTACCCACATAGTGGCCCAAATGGAGCTTACCAGTGGGGCGGTCGCCTGTCAAAATGATTTTTCCCATATTTTGTTTTCTTTATTTATGATCGTTGATGCATGCAAAAGTACGAAATTATTTTGGGACTAAGGGCGGTCATTCCTATTTTTAAGGGCAAACCATTCCTATGCGCCTCTCCATCGATAGGATTGGGAAAGGAGGATGCGCATCGTGCTTTCATCATCTACAAGGGGCAGAATGGGTTACCTCTACCCCACTCCACGTCTCATCGCGCTAGCAATGGGAGCAACTCTTCCGCTATCTGCGGGGCCTCAACGCAGCACATATTCTGTTGCAACTGCTTCACCGAGCTGGCACCAACAAGCACGCTGGTCACTCCTTTCTGTTGCAGAATCCATGCTAGGGCTAGCTCGGCAAGAGTCTCGCCACGTTGCGTTGCCGCCTCATTGAGTCGTTGGAGATATGCCAAGAGCTCGGGTGTGAGCGTCTCGTTACGTAACGACTGACCGCGAGCCATTCTGCTATCGGCTGGCACACCATGCAGATAACGATCCGTTAGCAGCCCTTGTGCCAACGGCGAGAACGATATGAAACCAATGCCGTGGCTCTGACAGTAGTCGAGGATGCCCTTGTCTTGTGGCGAACGGTCTAGCAGATTGAGACGATCTTGGAAGATCAGCAAGGGCACATCGCGCTCGCGGAGATACGTATCAGCCACTTTGAGAGCCTCGAGGGGCCAACGGCTGATACCCACATAGAGCGCTTTGCCTTGCCGAACGATATCCGCCAATGCCTGAAGGGTCTCTTCAAGGGGCGTGTTGGGGTCATAGCGATGACTATAAAACAGGTCTACATAGTCTAGATGCATCCGTTTCAGACTCTGATCAAGGCTCGCCATGAGATACTTACGCGAGCCCCAGTTGCCGTAAGGGCCGGGCCACATGTCATATCCAGCCTTGGTGGAGATGAAAAGCTCGTCACGGTAAGGGGCGAAATCGTCTTGCATGAGTCGGCCAAAGGTTGCTTCGGCACTGCCATAAGGCGGCCCGTAGTTGTTGGCAAGGTCAAAGTGGGTAATACCATGGTCGAAAGCGTAGTGCGTGATAGCCCTGCTGCGACTATAAGGATCGTCCGAACCGAAGTTGTGCCAGAAGCCCAAGCTCACCTTGGGGAGCATCACGCCACTCTTGCCACACCTATTATATAAGGTGTCAGCGGCTTCGTAGCGTGTCTGTGCGGCTTGATAAGATGGTGATATATCCATTGTGGGTTAGCGATATTAAACGTTTGATATGACAAAGATAAACATTTTGGTTGTCAAACAAGCCAAAAGGACGACGATTTTAAGCCTAAATCTCAAAATCATCGTCCCTTAACCTATTTATAACTAACTACCTTTGAAATCATTTGAAGAGCTGTGGGATAAACTGCAAGGAGTACTGACGCCAGTTGCTCCATAGGTGACCGCGACTACTTTCGTGGAAGGTGTACTTGAGTCCGGCCTTGTCCATGCGTTCCATCAAGAGCTTGTTGTGTGACATCAGACGGTCTGCGTTACCGCAAGCGATCCAGTAAAGCTTCACGCCTTTCTTGGCTTGGGTAGCCAATTTAGCGTCGAGGTTGGCATAAGCGGGTATCTCTTCCATCTTGATTTGGGTGAAATCGACTCCTGCTGAGTAAAGTCCGACATAATTGAACAGGTCAGGATAGTTGGCCGAAATCATCAGCGTGTGTAGTCCGCCCATAGAGAGACCAGCGATGGCGCGGTGCTCTTTGTCGGCGATGGTGTTGTATGTAGCGTCCACATAGTTGACTATCTCGGTGAAAGCAGTCTCATATAGACCATCCTTATAGTGTGCAAGGAAGTTGGTCATCACTGGTTTGTAGTCGAGATTCTCGTAAGTCTCGCCTGCAGCAGCGGCTTTACCGAAGTTGCCATTAGGCATAACAACGATCATTGGCTTACACTTTCCTTCTGCGATAAGGTTGTCCATGATGCGTGCGATGTTACCTAGCTCAAGCCAAGCGTTCTCGTCTCCACCGCTACCATGAAGCAGATAGAACACCGGATACTTCTCTTCGGTCTTGCCATAAGATGCGGGCAGATAGACGTTCATGCGGCGATCCTCACCGACAGCGTTGGAATGATACCACACGGTACGCACTTGTCCATGTGCAACCTTATGTACCTGATACTCGTCAGCGCATCCGTCGCCTACGTAGAAGATGCTGAACACGTTGCCTACGTCGCGGCGTGTGAATGGATTAACGGGATCAACGCTTACCACGCCGTCCACATCGAAGCGGTAGGTGTACATCTCTGAGGTGAGCTGAGGTGTGGTATAAGTCCACACGCCGTCCTTACCTTTGGTCATTGTGCCCACTCCGCCGTTCTGTTCCCAGTCAGCCAGCACCTTGACGGTCTTAGCCTTGGGAGCTTGCAGACGGAAGGTCACTGAGTGGTCAGCGTTAACCTGGGGTGAGACAAGCTTACCCTCGCGGAACGAAATGTTTTGTTGTGCATTGGCGCTCAATGCTGCAAAGAGTACCAATAGGGTGAAAAGATATTTCTTCATAAGTCTTTGGATAGATTGAATGTAATGTATTGATTTAGATTGATTTGTCGTTGACATAATCATTGAGGTGTATTGGATTTAGAAATTGATCTTTGCGCCAAACTCCACGGTGAACGGACGGATGTAGTTTCCTGCCATAAGCGATCCTGCATAGCGTGATCCGTCGGTGATAAGTTCGGATCCTGGGATGGTGCCTTGGGCTCCGGTCTGGTTGAGGAAGTTCACTACGTTGACATTGAACGTGAGATACTTGTTGACCTTATAGCTTGCGCCGGCAAATGTTTCCCATCGTCCTTGGAAGTAAACGGAGTTGCCCACGTTAGCATACTGCTTGCTGTAATAGCGGAACGAAGCCCATACGTTGAAGCGATCATAGGTGTAGCTGGGATCAAGCTCTATGATAACCTTCGACTGTTTGGTCACGGTCATGCTGCTAAAGTCGTATTCCTTGTTGAATGCTGTAAACTTATAGCCCGTGTATTTGGGGTTCTGATAGGTGAACATCGCATGAAACTTGAATCCTTTGAACGGTGTAAACATCGCGTCAGTGGTCCAACCCATGGTCTGAATACCACTGGAAGCGCCCACCATCACGGGATCTTCGTTAGGATTATCGCTCATCACGGTGAGTCGGCTGTAGTCGTTGGTACGACGAGCATAGGTGAATGCGGACACTACATTAACGAAGTCGCTATTGTAGAACACGCCGAAGCGACCCAAGACGAATGGACGGTGGTCATAATAAGGCAACGTGGTGCCTGAGTAAGCCTCGAGATGGCGATACTGTTGTAGGAAATTGATCTCACCTGTAAGACCGAAATTGTGTGTGATGTTATAGGTAGGAGCTACCGAAACGGCATAGTTGAGACCAGTCTTGCTATGGTGTGTGGTGGCAACGGTCTGTGTGTTACCGTCAGCATCCTTATATTTGGCACCGAGGTAGAAGTCGCTGAAGCGTGAGTTGGGGATATAATCCACACCAAGGCTGAACATCTCAAGGCGCAAACCATAGTTCATACGGAAGCTTGGGGTGACCTTCCATGTGTCGCTAACATAAGCGGCGAGCTTGTTCTCCGTACCGTGATCATACTCGGTAGAGCCATTCAGATTGGCATATTCCTGACCGTTGTAGATCAGCTTACGTGGATTGGGAGCCACTTCGTGGTAATACTGGGTGGTGCTACGTGCATAGTCGATGTACGAATAGAGCTCATTCAGACCGAAGACCCACTTGTGCGCTTCTGTCTTCTTGGTCATCTCAGCGATGAACATAGCGTCCGTGACGGTGAAGGCGTTGATCTGCGCCAGACGACGCTGGATGTTTCCGTGATACTTCTCGCCCGTATCGGCATACGTAGCGTCCGCATCTTCATAGAATCCCATGGTGAGCTGGTCAGCGCCGTGGCCCTTTGAGGTTGACACCTTGGCTTTGAGAGCCAATGACAAGGTAGAGCTAAAATCATAATCGAGCAACGCTGTAGCCTCATGGGTCTTTGCCTTGACGATGTCATAAAGGTTATTGGTGACCAGCTCGCCTGTCTTGACATCGCGATACTGCATCATTCCGTCTACGGGCAGATAGCTATCACGACCCATGCGGAAGCCTTTGACCTCGCTCACCTTGCCATCTCCATCATAGGTAAAGGGTGCATAGTTGGCTGAAGTGGTGAGTGGGTGGGTCACATTATACTTATAGAACACGCTGAAACGACCTTTGTCCTGATTGAACAGATGGGTGATGCCAGCGGTGTAGAACTGTGCGCGGTCGATATAATTGGTGAATTTGAGGTCAAAACTACCTGGATCAAAGTTTTGGTAAGCACTCAAGGTGTAATAGGTCTTGCGTGCCAACTTACCCGAAACGTTCAGATCGAAGTTTTGCGCACCATAAGTGTTGGTCTGATACTTGAGTTTTCCCTTAAACTGCTCGCCTCCGCGCTCCATGTACGAGTCGACACCGTAACCTATCTCACCAAAGCGGATGGCGGTGGTGGAGATATTTTGCAGACCCTGCTTGGCTAGAAGCTGTTCTCCGCGCCAGTGATTGCTGGTGGTGTTGGGCCAATAATAGTACACGGCGGGCACGCCATCTACCGACACGGCGGTGTAGCTCATCGGCAGACCGATTTCCACCTGACGTGGCTCAGTGGCATCCTTGGCATTGAGCATCACACCGTGGTCGCTGCCAGAGGTCTTCGTGGTATCCTCAGCAAGGCTGTTTTCGGGATGATTGACATTGGCATGTGCACAGGCAAACGCCAATAATAGAGTAGAGATGAGATAAAGTCGTTTTCTCATAATCGTATAGGTTTTAGTTATTTGTTAGTTGTTCTGCTGCTTTTCAGCTTGCGATGGCAAAATTACGCAGCCTTCAACGCTTTCCCAAAAAATATACGGTATATAGACTTTATCTATCTGTTATATAGCTAAGAACCAACGGTTTAGATTTCGGCAATATTCTTCTGAATATACTTTATTTCTGTTCCAGAGTGGCTACATCCTCGTTCAGACGACGATAAAACTCGTCCTTATCATAGAGCGATGCGGCTATCACACGCGTCTTGTAGCTCTTGATGGTGTTGACCGAGTAGCTAAGCGACTGCGCCAGGTCATCATTCTTCGTGATGCCTAGCCTGATCAAGGCAAAGATACGCATCTCGGTGGTGAGTCGTTCATCATGTTTGAGGGTCAGACGGCACTCGGGACGGAGGAGCTCATTAAACTTTTCGGCAAACTGCGGGAATAGCATCAAGAGGATTTGGTCTAGCTGATAGAACGTGTCAAAGGCTTCACCGCGCTGCGTATCAAACACCGTGCGCAGCCCTTCATAGTCCTTGATGGTCAGACGGCGCAACACCTCCTTGCGTAGCTTCATGATAGCAGCCTGGTGATTGGCGCTTCCCACGATGAGCTGGCCCAGCACCACCTCTTTGATATGACCCGCCTCAAGCAGCTCGCGGTTGATGGTTTCTATCTGCCGGCTCTTTTCTGAGAGCTTGTTCATCTGCGTTTCGATGAGCGACTTCTGCCTATGGAGCGTCCGGCGCTGCCTTATCATCACCACCAAGATGACCACCAGGAGCACCGTCACCACCAAGAGCACCACAAGGGCGATGGTCAGCCAGGTGGTCTGTCGCTGGGTATAGGCATACATATCCTTATCTATCTTGGGATAACTGGCGGCTATCTCGGCATAGCGATAGCGCGAATGGTTCAGCTCAGCGTTGCGCATCGCCACATTGATCATATGATAAGAGTTGGGCACATCACCCACAATAAACGCCAGTTCGGCCATCTTACGCATGGCGGGATAGGTGAGCGAACCTGCTTTGATGTCGATTTCAGCCGACTCGCTGACGCACCTTGCAGCCTCAACATATTCGCCCATGCCCATATAGTTGTACCCCATGTTGCCCAAAGCGTATGCGTAGTAAGGCGACTGGGGCGTGAGCTTGGCTAGGAGAATCTTGCTTTGAGCCACGGCATCCTTATACTTGGTCTGATGAAAACTCATCTTCACCCGCATATCATCAAGGAGATAAGAGTCAGCCGACACCAATTGTTGCATCTTGGCGTAACATTGCTGCATGCGCTCGAGGTAGATATTATGCGGCAAACAACCATAGGGCATGTAGAATCCGTTCTCAAACTCGAGGTTGAACATCGTCATGACATAGCTGATCTGTACCTGCTTGGTACACCCTTCGACGTGAAGCCGACTGAGAGTCTCGGCTCCCTCGCGGAAGAATCCGCTATTGGCAAAGGCCTGTGCCTGGAGCACCTGCGCCTCCACTATCTCGCTTTGGCTGTTCATCTGTCGTGCCCACTGCTCGCATTGGCGTGCCATGATGTAGGCTTTCTCAAAGTTGAGGTTGAGGTATTGCGTATAGAGCTGCTTGCCTATGGCATACTTCTGCTGTGCGTCATGGGCTTGGTCAATCTTCTGCCGTAAGCTATGGATCAGCTCATCACGCTTCCGGTTATACTGGGCGGTATCTTTCAGCACCTTATTGACGGCTTCGATATAAGGATTGACCGCTTGTTTCACCTTGCGGCAGTAGCTCGCAGGATGGGCTTGAAACTCATCTCGCATCGTGAGGATACGCATACGATTGATTGATCCAGCCATAGGCGACTGGGCATAGCTACTGAGTGGGATAGCAAGCTCGGCAAGGACGAGAAGGCACAATAGACCTATCGAGCGGTGCAAGCGGCTACATTGAGCGTATAAGGACTTTGTAAACATAGAGATAGTAGTGCTGATTGAGATTTACGTTTGCGTACAAAGTTAACTATTTTTGACTGAAATGGAACGCATTTCCCTCACAAAAGTGCATCTCAATAACCCCTATCTGAAACCGAAAAGACCATCAGCAAGCATATACATACCCACTGATGGTCTTCTGAAAAAATAATCTTACTTACCTTTAGATAGATCTTACCTATCTTATCTTACTTTACATATAGTTTCTTAGCGCTACCATCGGCATACTTCACGATGACCAGTCCACGAGCGTTTCCATCCACACGGTTGCCCATAGCGTCATAGCGAGCCACCTCGCGGGTGTCAGCTGCTGATGTGACGTTGTGGATAGCGGTGGTGATATAGCTTGGCGCAGCGATCAATGGCACACGCACGGTGTTGTCAATGGCGCAGTTGGCTGGGTTAGAACCGTCATAGTTGCAGAGGAAAGCGATCACTTCCATGTTGTCCTTGTTCCAAGAGCTATCGATCTTGAAGGTGTTGGTAGTGGTGAAACGCTTCTTACGCCAACGGAAGGTGTCGCCCCAAGTGCCTACGCTGGCACGTGCTACGTGCTGGTGAACGAAAGGTTGAGACGTTCCTTGCTGGCTGTGTGCGGCGATATTATTCTCTACTAGATACACCTGACAACGTGGTTTGCCTTCCTCATAGCTATCGTTGCACACACCACCGGCAGTGACAGTGACCTCAGTGCCATCCTCATTGAGCTCCACCTTGAGGTCCATCAAGGCAGTAGCATCAGCACGCTGCACATAGTTGATCCATGTCTTCATGACATCTAAGCTCTTCACACTGCTTACGCAAGTGGTATAACCGCTATACGTTCCCTTGAACAAAGGCTGACGATCGATACACATAGCGGGTGCATAGAGCATGTTATTCTCATTGTAAAGGAAGTCGAGTTCCTCGTCTGCGCTCAGCGTCAACCAGTCAGTGCCATATCCGATGTGGTGGCAAAGGGTGATGAGGGTCTCCTTATACTGGGGCAGCTCGTTAAGCTGATGGATGATAGCGGCAGCATCGGGACAAGCACTGCAGTTCTCGGTGGTAAACTCTTCGAGCAGCACGCGGTGCAGGAAGGTGTATTCGGGGCTCACTACGTTGTTATCAGCATTGCCATCCTGTCCATCATCAAGATCGGTCAGACGACACGTCCAAGCCGTCTCAGCAGTGGTGGACACACCCGGATCGAAGAGCACCTCAGCGGTAGTGTCTGCTCCAGCAGCCAAAGGCAACGCCACGTGGAACGCTTGTGGGGTGACACCATCGGCAGAAAGGGTCACTTCAAAGCCTGTTACGTCAGCCGTACCATAGTTGTGAACATTGAGCGTAGCTCGGCAAGCGGTGGCACTGGTAGCGGGCGCGGGGGCAATCGTAGCACTGGTGAATCCGAGATCATATTCGGCAGAAGCGCCAGTCTGGGCAAAAGCCGTAACCGAAGTGAGCAATGCTGCTAATGAAAGTAGTTGTTTTCTCATATTTTCAAGTACGTTTTTAAGGATGAAACGATAGGGTTGGAATCGAATTTTAAATTATTTTTCCTGAAAAATTAAATTATTTTCTTCTGACAAATAAATTATTTTTGTTCTTCAAAGGGGCGCTTTGGGGTGATGAAAGCTATGCGATGGGGTGATAAGGGGTGTGCTATGAAACTATAAAAGCTGTGCGATGGTGTTACGGACGCGCTCCTCTGTGGTGTACAGGAGGCTGTCCTCATCTGCGTTGGGGTCACCCATGAATACATCGGGGTTGCTATACTGCATCTTGCTCTTGAACGTCTCACGTGCTGAGAAATGATACTCGGTGATGCCGGTAAGCTGGTGTAGCTGGCGGATGTTGCTCTCGTTGATGCCACAACCGGCAAGGAGGATGATGCGTCCGGCCGCTTGCGCATGCAGCTGTCTGAGCAACGGGGCGCCTTGGAGGGCTTGCGGCTGCTGTCCCGAGGTGAGCACGCGATCGATGCCAAGGTCGATGAGCTGTTCAAGGGCTTCGGTGGGGTGAGCACATCGATCAAAGGCACGGTGAAACGTCACGCTAAGCCCCTTGGCATGATCCATTAAGAGGCGGTTGGCAGCCATGTCCAGCGTGCCATCGCTCTGTAAGCATCCGAACACCACGCCATCAGCGCCTGCCTCGCGTGCCGCATCGATATCGGCTACCATACGCTCAAGCTCTAACGGTGTGTACAGAAAGTCGCCCCCGCGAGGACGGATAATCACGTGTAGACGGGTCTGTGTGAGATAGCGACGAGCCACCCTGATCTCGCCTATGGAGGGTGTGGTGCCGCCTTCGGGTATTCCGGCGCATAGCTCTACGCGGTCAGCGCCACCCCGTTGGGCAGCTAGACAGCTCTCTACGCCATTGGCGCATACCTCAAAACGAAAGTCGGCTCTGCTCATCTATCTGTATTGTTGTGTGTGAAACGTCTGATTGGTTCAGTGCAAATGTACAATGTTTTTGTGCGATACACAAATAATTGGTTTTGATTTGACTTCGGTTCAGTTACTATTTTCTTACTATAGTAAACCAAAAGGGGTTCTTGCATCTCTTGACACAAGAACCCCTTTATGATTGGCGTGAGTCGGTCAGGCCGACTAACGGATTACTTTACAACGACCTTAACGGTGCGAGCGCCTACCTTAACCACGTAGAGACCGCTCTGTGCAGCGATGCGTGCGTTGTCCTTTACAGTGCCTGCGAAGACGCGAGCGCCTGCTGCATTGTAGATCTGAACAAAGTTGCCAGCTGCGCCGTAAACGTTAACAGCACCCTTAACACCTACTGCAGAAGCGAGGTTGTTGCCCGATACTGAGCTGATACCTGCTGGATCGGTGTTAGCATCGTTAGATGGTGCACTCTCAGCGTTGTCAAGGATAGCTACAACATTGTAGACATGATAGTCGAGATCGTTATCATCCCATGTAGTGGTGTTGCCATCTACAGTGGTGAGATACTGACCGTCGCGGAAGATCTTATAACCTTTGACATCGTATTTACCCAATACGAAGCTTACGTCGTCGATACCGAGCCAACTGGTTTCGAGGGTTGTAGCATCGCTGTGGTAGATTGCGAAGTACTTGGTACCTTCGGGGAGGTTCACTGAGGTCTGCTGCCATGTAGCGTTGGCGATACCCTTCTGAAGTGGCTCGAAGCTATCGATGTCAGTGTCGGTGGTTGAATAGTAAACCTCGAAGTTCTCATCTGGGCAGTAAATGCCGTCATCATCTGGTGCAAATGTCCAGAAAGTAACGGTCTGAGCCTTACCTGAGAGCAATGGTGAGATGAGCCAGTCCTGTGTGCCACGAGTCTGATCGGCACGTGTACCGATACTTGCAGCCCACTGCTTGCCGTTGTGAGCACCGTACAATGAGCGGAATGTCTCCCAAAGCTCGTCACTCATTTCGCCTGAAACAGCGTCACAGTTGAAGATGGTATAAGCCTTTGGCTCGCCCATGTTAGGATAAGAGAGACCACTGAAGGTGTAGGTAGCACATTCGTCTTCGTCATATACTGACCAGAGACCAAAGTTGTCAAGGGTGAATGGGTCGTAAGCTTCGAAGCCTTCGGTCACCGCCTGACCCTCGGTGTTGTATGCATCCCACTTCAGAGTGGCGTGATCGTTATTCATTACAGCGGTGAGATTCTGCACTGCAGGATAGTCGGAACCCGAAACGGCAACGGTCTTGATTTCGGTTACGTTGTTGTCTGGAGCTTCATCTACGTCCCATTCAGCCTTAGCATATACGGTGAACGACTTGTCTGAGAGTGAAGGTACATAGGTAAAGTAGTAATCGTGAGTAGCAGAAGGATCAAGATTGACACCCGTCTGTGAATCTACCTTGTTGCCGTTGACATAGAGATCTACGTTGTAATCGTCGGCTGAGTCTTCACCAAGGTTGCTTACGTGAACCTTGATCTGTGCGCTTTGACCCTTCTGGATCAACGTTGGAGCAGAGATGGTAGCCTCAAGGTTGAAGTCGACAGCGTCATAGATGCGGAGGTTATCTACCTTAACGGTAGCTACGTCGCTCTTAGCTGCGATGCGTGGACGGAAGTATTCGCAGTCCTTATAGTCAGCAAGGTCTACAGAGACGAGTTTCCAACCTGCCTCACCATCGTAATCGTTCATATCAACGAAGCTTACAAGCTCTTCCTCGCCCTGTCCGTTAGGATCAAGGTAGATGTACACCTGTGAGTCCTCATGAGGCATAGCATAGTAGTAGTAAGTCAGTTTGGGGTTAGCTGAGCCCTTTACGGTTACCTTAGGACCCTTGATGCTACCCTTGTCGCCCGACTTCTTAAGGTTGAGATAGAGGCATCCGCCATCATCGTCCTGTGAGTCTTGACCCAGTGCGAAACGTGAGTTGTCAGCTGGATTGAGGCCCCAAGGACCCTTCTGAGGAGATGCACCTGGGAATGACTCGTAGTAAGGCAAGCTATAAGGAGCACCATAAGCGTATGCTTCGGCACGGCCATAACCACTTGTTGCCAATGTGTCAACAGCGTTATTGGTATTGGCTTTGACTACATATTGTTCGCTATTCTGACGTCCGGTCTGTGATAGTCCGGTGATAACAAGGCTTGTGCTAGAGATGTTAGTACCACCAGTAACCTCGTAAGGGTATCCGTAATAGAAGCGTTCAACGGTGTAGGTAGCACCAGCGGTGTTAACATAACCACCATGTGCGCCCACTTCGGTGATAGGATCCCAGCTCATTGTGGCTGTACCATCAAGGTTGTCTACCACGCGAACGTTAGTAGGAGTAGCGGGTTGGTCAACACCTACGTACACGGTATCACGTGCCTCGGCGCTTCGTCCGTTTGCGTCCGCTGCTACAACAGCATACTTATGGAGACCCTCGGTGATACCGGTATCATTCCATGTGTAGTCGGTGCCTACGGTTGGGTTGCTTATTGTATAGGTAGCATCGGGAGCGTCGTCACGATAGATCTGCACCTTGGTAAGGCTGCTGATAGGTGCTCCGTTAGCATTGGTGGTAGGTGTGGTGAACGATACCTTTGAGCTCACAGCACCCTTTGCGCCTACCTCTACCTTGAGGTTGGACACCTTAGCTGGTGAAACAGGAACAGAAGCGGTCTCATAGAACTTAACGTAAGCCAAGGCAAGCATACCTGCGCCCTTGCTTTCAGCGTGAAGACCTACACGATAGTTGCCACTCTCGGTAACGGTAAAGGTTCCGGCTACGGGTGTGAGTGAACCATAGCCATACTGCTTATCTACAGTTGTTGCAGGAACAAACTGGGTATATTCTTCTGGATTGTCACTTGTACCGAACGACATGGAAAGGAGCTGTACGCCACCATTAGCATAACCAGCTGCTGTTTCCACTGTGTAGGTCTTGCCAGCTTCAAGCACCAATGGGGGCGAAACCAACCAGTCGTCAGCTGCTTCCAATGCGCCGAGACCATTATAGTAGCACAAGCTACCATCACCGACCCATGTCTTGCCATCTTCGTTGGCATCCCAAACAGTCCAAAGCTTGGCTTTGATGTCAGCTTCAGCGGTTTGCCAATTCTCCGTGTAAGGCAGGGTAACAGGCGCAGCTGTTGACGCTTCCTGTGCAAGAGCTGCCGACGGAACAAGCGTTGCCGCAGCTACAAGGGAGAGCCAAAATTGATTTAATCTGTTTCTCATATTGTTATTGTATTAATAATGAATATATTCGGTGGGTTACTTGTTAAGGTATTTCTTACCATTCTGGATCACAATGCCCTTATAGTTGGCATCGACGCGCTGACCTGCAACGTTGTATAGCTTACCATCAGCAGCCTTAGGATCTACCTTAACGGCATCGATAGCATTAGGAACGGCATCACCCTGGAGTACCACGATAGGATTGGTAGAGGTGTATCCCTTACCTACGAGGTTGAGCGTGCACTGGCGTCCGCTTACACCCTCGGGCAGAGCTTCACCTTTTACATATATAAGGAGGAGGCCATAATCAGCTAATGTGGTCTGATCGACGGTCACCTTGGTCACCCAAGAAGGCATACCGGTAATGGTGTAGTTGTCGTTTCCGTCAGCATCGGTCCAGTCGCCATTGGTCAAAACCACTGCGCCATTGAAGTCGTCGGTGACGTAGTTGCTGCATGAATTGCCATCGTCAGAGAGCTTTACAGTAGCGAGGTTCTCGTATCCGTTGCAGTAATCATACTTAGAAGTGAAGGTTACTTGCAGCGCAATGTTGTTATTGGCATAGATATCTGCTGCCACGGTGTTGCCCGAACCATCGGTAAAGATTCCTTTCGCAGTAGGTAGTGTGTTGTAATAGTAAGGCATATCGCTCACTGCAACACCGAAATCTACACCCGTATGGTCAAAACCGGTCACCTTAACGGCAAATGGCTTGTCAATCAAGAAACCCTTCTGAGCGCTAAGAGGAGCTACGGGGTTGAACGTTAGAGACAAGGCGTTGCCATTGCTGCCGTCGTCAAGCGTTACCGAACCTAGTCCGTAAGCATTGGCGCGCTTTGCGGTGAGTTCGGCAATGACCTCATCGCCGGGTACTTGGTTGCCCGAAGCGTCGGTCACCACGTTGGTAATGTACATCTTCAGTGAGTCGCCTTTAGCCACACCGACGCCAGCTGACACACCATTGAGGAACACATCCTCTACCCAAAGGGGCTGCATGGGTTGTTCGAACACCTGATACACGCCTGTTCCGGTATAGGTCACGCCATCTACATTGACGGTTCCTGAACCATAAACGTAGCCGTTATCGAGTGCACCAAAGTAGACGCTGCTTACGTGATCGTCCGTGAATGCGAGGGGTTGCATCACCTGGTTGGCTTTGTTCAAGCCGCTATACATACGGGGATAGTAGAAGAGCTGAGCGTAAGGATTATCGTCTGTACGCACAGCAAAGTAAGGATTCTCTTCTGAAAGGGTAAAGGAGTCGGTGCCACAAACAAGGGTTGGAAGGGCATCGGTATAGTTCATGCCTACCTTGAGGTGGAAGTTGCCATCCTCATCAGTATAGAAGTTGTCACCACTCTGGCCCGTACGGTCGATGGTTGTCACCTCGTCATACCAGTCATAGGTGTTCTGATGCCAGAACAGATCGGCTCCGCTGGGTGCAGTCTTAGCAAACACGATGTCTCTATCAGCAGGTACATACATGCAAGAGAAGCCGTACATCTCACCCGTTTTGGCGCTATTCCAGAACAGGGCGCCTGCTGGACGAGCATAGAATGCACTCTTCTTCGCATTGGCTCTAGCTTGTGTAGCCTTAGCGGAGGGTGTTACTGCAGCTTGAAGATGCGTTTTCGAAATGTTGGAAAGTCGGTTTGCTGTTTCTAAAGTCTGTGCTTGAAGTCCTGACACAGCCATTGTTCCGGTAACAGCCAAGAGTAAAAGATTCTTCATAAATATTTCGTTAGATTTTAATGATAACAATTTTGATGCTTGCAAAAATACGAATTATATTGTAATTATAAAATAAATATGCAGTTGTTATTACTTTTTGAGTTACTAAATTACGAAAAATAAAATTATAAAGCGGCTTTTTTTATAGTTTCGCATCTTCATTATAGTAACTTTGTAGGCGTACGGAAGAAATTCAAGGGAAGGCGTCAGACGGTGAAAGGTCACCACCAACGCCGTGTGACGTTGCCGATGACCTTTCATGATAGAGGTTATATCTTGGTATTATTTCACCACTTTGTAGTAATCAGCTTTGCGTGGTTTGGCTTTTGTCTCGCCTTTGGGATAGCCCAATGCCAACGCTCCTACACCCACAACGCCCTCAGGAAGACCGAGCTTCTTGATGATTTGCTTGCCTTCTTCGGTGTCAAACATAGCGTCTTCGCGGTTGATCCAGCATGAGCCGAGGCCTACGCTGTGTGCTGCAAGCATCATGTTGCCTAGCACCAACGAGCCATCTCGATCATGATTGAGATTGTCTTGACTTGCAAAAACGAGCACGATGGTGGGCGCACCGTAGTAAGGATCGCTGCTCACACCCATCACTGCGGCGTTCATCTTAACGAGTTGAGCACGCAGTTCGGCGTTCTGCACAGCCACAATCCATGGGTCTTGCTCGCCATGAGCGGTCGCTGCCCATGTGCCGGCTTCGAGAACGGCTTGCAGTTCGTCGTCTTTGATTTGCTGGTCTTGATACTTGCGGTAGCTACGACGTTCGCGAATAGCTTTCAATATTTCGTTATCCATAGGTAAAAATATGTTTTGGTTTGATTCGTTTTCACCTCATCGGTCCACCATTTCCTTTCCTTACGTGTTGTCACCTTATATATATTAAGGACTGAGCGTGGCTCTGCAACCTTGTACAAGGTGACTAACAGGAGGGCTTACTTGTTAAAAGTATAGTTGATTCGAACCGATGATGCAGAGGGGCGGCGCTGCAAACGGAGCGTGTTGCCTTCGGCTTTGAGATAGTTGAGCGTATCAGTCACACCGGCATGGGTGACATACATGCAGTACTTCAACTTGGTTGAAGGAAACTGATAAGTGCCTTCTGCAAGTGTCTTGTCGCTGTTCCATGCCTTGAATGAGCCTTGGCTGAAGCGCACACTCACATCGTTGGGCGACACTGTGGCCACGGTACGTTGCTTGTTGTTTTGGTCTACGATGATGGTATCAATCGTTGTCACCTTCCAGTCGCCCGATACCACGCTCTCATCAAGCATATTCACCGACACCACATCATCGTTGTCATCGCCACAAGCGGTAAAAGCGAGAGCCGCTACCAAAGCCACTGCTACGCTGTAAATCCATTTTTTCATTTCTTTTTACTTTAGATTATGTTACACTATTATTATATTCGTTGACTACAAGTTTTATATTCATTGACTGCAAGCCTTGCCTTGAGATTGCCAAACTGCTCTTCGCTATCCGCCATCGTTAAGGATTGGCTGTGCCGGAGTGGCTCGTTGATGCTCCAGAGTGGCTCGTTGATGCGCCCGAACGACTGCTTGCCGAACCCATCGTATGCGTGCTGGATGTGCTCGGAGCCGTTGTAGAAGGCTGAGCTGGCGTGGAAGGTACGGTTTGAGGAGCCGTTGTTGACGGCGCTGAAGGCTGCGCGGGCGCGTTGGGGTCAACCTGATCGGGTGTAGGAGTGGTGGGATCAACCTCCTCATCGCTTGGGTACATCTCGTCTTCAATGGGTTCTTCCTCTTCAGGAACTTCTTGGCGAGGTTGCTCCACGATCGTATCCACCTGTTCTTGGGGCTGATTGATCACTGGTTGCTCATACGGAATGGTATCCACCGTGATAGGTTGCGAATCCTCGGGGAGAGGCGCAGCGGTCTTGTGCATGGCAAAACCAATCACACAAACGATAACCACCACCAGCACACAGATCACTATCCACAGCCAGGTTTTCTCGTTGGAGTGGTTAGCAGGGGCGCTAGCGGATGGCGATGTAGCACCTTGGGCATTGTAATGAGGCACTCTTGGTTGCGAGGAGGGCTGATAATGCTCACCTTTTGACACATCGGGAAGAGTTATTTGCATCAGTCCGCGACATTTAGGGCAACGACATTCCACCGTCTGCCCGCCTTCAGCTTCTATCAAGAACTGCGTTCCGCAGTTGTCACAGGTTATTTGGTATTTCATTCTTAACGTGTCTCAGTTGTTGAAAAGGGTGTTTATTCTGTTACGAGATGAGTCCTTTCAGAGCTTGTCCGCCACACTATCGATAACCTTGCGTGTAGCTCCCGAGAGCTGGCTGACATAAGATCCGGCAGCTTCTGCGCTGGTTTGGAGATATGCTTTGTCACTTCCGAAACGATTCATTAGGCTTTCAAAGCCTTCATAATCATCTATTTGGAATCCGCCCTTCACTGCTTTCAGTCCTTGTGCTTCCTGGAAATGCAGGTTATTAGGGCCGAAGATGACGGGCATATTCCACACGGCAGCCTCTAGCACATTGTGGATTCCCACACCAAAACCGCCTCCGACATACGCCACCTCGCCATATTGGTAGATAGACGAGAGCAGTCCGAAGCAATCAATGATGAGCACATCGGCATCAGCCACGCTTTCCTCGGTGGCTTGCGTGTAACGTACCACCTTCTTTTGCGGTATCATTGCAAGGATCTGACGTAGGTGTTCGTCCTTGATTACGTGCGGTGCGATGATGAGCTTCCAGTTGGTATGCTCATTAAAATAGCGTGTAAAGATCTCTTCATCGGGCGGCCAAGACGACCCAGCGACAAACACATGGGGGGCATCCTGTACGAAACGTTCTACCAAAGGCAGATGCTTGGAAGCCTGTTTGATCTGCAACACGCGATCAAAACGGGTATCGCCTACCACGTCAACGGCGTCAATGCCTATCTGCGAGAGCAACGACCGGCTTTCTTCATTCTGCACAAAGAACCTTGTGAAGCACTTGAGCACGCGCCCATACTGCTTTCCATAGGAGCGGAAAAAGACCTGATCGGGTCTGAAGATGCTGCTTACGCTGTACACGGGCACCTTACGGCTCTTGAGAATGTGCAGATAATTGTACCAAAACTCATACTTGATGAAGAACGCCATCACTGGGCGAATGGTACGAAGGAAGCGCCGTGCATTGCTCACGGTGTCGATAGGGAGATAGGTAACGATGTCAGCGCCGGGGTAATCCTTGCGCACCTCGTATCCTGAAGGGGAGAAGAAAGTCAGCAAAATCTTGTATTCGGGCCAACGCTGACGTATCTCCTCGATGAGCGGACGACCTTGTTCAAACTCGCCTAAGGACGCGGCATGAAACCAGATATACCGTGCATCGGGATCCATCTTACTGCGAATCGTTGACACAGCACGCCGTTGGCCGCGCCACATCTTGCGTATCTTTTCATTGAAAAGGCTATAGATGCACACGCCCAACTGCATGATATACATGATAATGTTGTACATGATGATGCTGAATTAGCTTATTCTGATTCTTTATATAGCTCTGACCGACATCCACCGTGCCGATTCTGAGGGCTTACTTGAGCACCTCTACGGCGCGATGCAGACGCTTGAGTGTCTCTTCCTTGCCTAGGAAGGCAGAGATATCAAACATTCCAGGGCCTTTGCCGATGCCTACCAATGCCAAGCGGAAGGCATTCATCACGTCGCCAAGCTTGTATTCCTTGTCCTCTACCCACTTCATCACGACGGGTTCTTGGCCTTCGATGCTGAAGTCGGTGATGTCTTGAAGTACCGCTGCGAGCTCTGTCATCTGTTGTGCCGAGTACTCCTTCCAACGCTTCTTGACCGTCTTGGCATCATACTCGGACGGAGCGATAAAGAAGAACGAGCACAGTGGCCACAGCTCCTCTACAAAGTTGACACGGTCTTTCATCATATGCACCACCTGTGTGACCTGTTCCAAGGTAGCGTCCACGCCATTATTGGCCACGATTGGAGCAAAGAGGCGAGCCACCTCGTCGTCGTTCTTCTGGAGCATATACTCGTGATTGAACCAGATTCCCTTCTTATAGTCGAACTTAGCGCCGGCCTTTGAGCACTTAGAGATGTCGAAAGCCTCCACCAGTTGGTCTAGTGTGAAGAGCTCTTGCTCCGTTCCCGGGTTCCATCCTAAGAGCGCAAGGAAGTTGACTACCGCCTCGGGGAAGTAGCCGCTCTCGCGATATCCCGAGCTGACCTCGCCCGTCTTAGGGTCATGCCATTCGAGCGGGAACACAGGGAAACCCAATCGATCACCATCGCGCTTAGACAGTTTGCCTTTGCCTTCAGGCTTGAGCAACAGTGGCAGATGGGCAAAACGAGGCATCGTATCCTCCCATCCGAAGGCGCGATAGAGCAACACGTGAAGGGGCGCACTGGGCAACCACTCTTCTCCGCGAATCACATGTGAGATCTCCATGAGGTGATCGTCCACGATGTTAGCCAAGTGATAGGTAGGCAATTCGTCATGACTCTTATAGAGCACCTTATCGTCTAGGATGTCGCTCTTGACCCGAACGTCACCTCGAATCATATCGTTGACATGCACCTCTTGGCCCGGCTCGATGAGGAAGCGCACCACATACTGTTCACCTTCGGCCATTAGGCGTTCCACCTCAGAAGCCGACAGCGTGAGCGAGTTGCGCATCTGCATACGGGTATGGGCATCATACTGGAAGTTTTTGATCTCATTGCGCTTTACTTCGAGCTCTTCGGGTGTATCAAAAGCCACATACGCCTTACCATTATCAAGGAGCTGCTTGACATATTTCTTATAGATGTCACGGCGCTCGCTCTGCCGATAAGGTCCGTGTGAGCCTCCGAAGGACACGCCTTCATCAAAGGTGATACCCAACCACTTGAACGATTCAAGGATGTACTGTTCTGCGCCGGGCACAAAACGGGTTGAGTCGGTATCCTCAATGCGGAACACCAAGTCGCCATGATGCTGACGGGCAAAGAGATAATTGTACAAGGCGGTACGCACGCCACCGATATGTAACGCTCCCGTGGGGCTCGGTGCGAAACGTACTCTCACTTTTCTTTCTTCCATATTCCTATATAGTAATTAGGTGATTTTTCTGCAAAAGTACTATAAAATTTTGACTGTGCCATATTTTTTTAGTACTTTCGCCTTGTAAACAACTTGTTAACACGACTTTCATGAAACTATTCAATAACACTAATAATATCAATTGGAGACATATCGCGACGCGCGTCTCACTGGTGCTAATCAGTGTGATAGTGATTGTTTGTTTCCTTCCGCGCACGGAGAACAAGTTTTTCCATTACACCGAAGGACAGCCTTGGCGCTACGGACAACTCATTGCGCAGTTTGACTTTCCTATCTTCAAGACCGACGAAGCTATCAAGCAGGAGCGCGACTCCGTAACGCGGATGTTCCAGCCCTATTTCAACTACCAGGAGCAGGTGGGTGAGGCGCAGGTCAAGCGTTTCCTTTCCGACTATCAGAACGGCATCCCCGGCATTCCCAAAGAATATGTAGCGATGGTGGCCGATCGCCTCAGCGAGCTATATGATGTAGGAATTATCGGTGCCACACAGTATAACACGCTTACACGCGACACCAGTCAGACCATCCGTGTGGTTTACGGGAAAGAGGCCGAAAGCACAAGCGTAGACAGCGTCTACTCCACCATCGGCGCCTATGAGCATCTATTCATGGATGAGCATCTCGGTCCGATGCGTGCCAAACTGCAAGTGTGCAATCTCAACGAGTATATCGAACCCAACCTCAGCTACGACAAAGAGCGGAGCGAGATGGAGCTCAATGACAACCTAAGCATGATTACCCAGGCTAGCGGAATGGTGCTGAAGGGGCAGAGCATCATCACGATGGGCGACATTGTCAATGAGAAGACGATGCGCGTGCTCAACTCCTATGAGGAAGCGATGGCCAAACAGAATGCCACACAAGAGCAGATACGATCCACGTTTGTGGGCCAAGCGATCTATGTGCTACTGCTGGTGACGCTCTTCACGATCTATCTCACGTTGTTCCGCAAGGACTACTTTGAGAAGCCAAGGGCTATCACGATGCTTTATGTGCTCATCGTGTTGTTCCCAGTGCTGACCTCGCTGATGATGGAACACCCACTCTTCAGCGTGTATATCATTCCGTTTGCGATGGCGGCCATCTTTGTCAGGATGTTTATGGACTCGCGTACGGCATTCATCGCGCACGCCACGATGACGCTTATCTGTGCCGTGGCGGTGAAATACCAGTACGAGTTTATCATTGTGCAGCTCGTTGCGGGACTGATTGCCATCTATTCGCTCAAGGAACTGTCCAAGCGCAGTCAGATCTTCCTTACCGCCATCCTCGTCACGCTAGGCACGGCGGTAGTCTACTTTGCGCTTCAGCTCATCCAGGCGGACGACTTCTCCAAGCTGGACAAGGCGATGTACTACCACTTTGCGATGAATGGCTTCTTCCTGTTGTTTACCTATCCGCTGATGCTAATCATCGAGAAGATGTTTGGTTTCACCTCTACGGTGACGCTCTTTGAGCTCTCCAACACGAACAACCCGCTCCTACGCAAGCTCAGCGAGGAAGCGCCAGGCACCTTCCAACACTCAATCATGGTGGGCAACCTCGGAGCTGAGATTGCCAATCGCATCGGAGCTAAGGCTCATCTGGTGCGCACCGGAGCGCTCTATCATGACATTGGGAAGATGGTGAACCCGGTCTTCTTCACCGAAAACCAAGCGGGCATCAACCCGCACGACAATCTCTCTGACCTGCAGAGTGCGTCTATCATCATCAATCATGTCAACGAGGGTCTGAAGCTGGCCGAGGAGAACAATCTGCCTCGCGTGATCAGCGACTTCATCGCTACTCACCACGGCTTGGGTGTAACCAAATACTTCTATATCAACTACAAGAACAAGCATCCTAACGAGGACATCGCACCCACGCTCTTCCGTTATCCAGGACCTAATCCCTTCACGCGTGAGCAGGCTATCCTTATGATGTGTGACGCGGTGGAGGCGGCTTCGCGATCGCTGGACGAATATACGGAGGAGAGCATCAGTCGTCTGGTCAATCGTCTCATCGATGCGCAGGTAAGCGAAGGGTTCTTCAATGACTGCCCTATCACCTTCCGTGATATCCAAACGGCAAAGAAGATTCTCATCGAACGTCTCAAATCGATCTACCACACACGTATCCAGTATCCACAACTTAAGACTTCTACTAAGCAGGAAGGATAGATTCTACGCGCTCAAAGGGGCGCTCCCTCCTGCTGATATCTGCCCTATCGGGACCGAAAATAATTTATTTTTGGTCCCTTTTTAATTTATTTTTCTCCAACTATTAATTTATTCTTATCTCTCAAACCGAACGTATTGCCCCATAAGCAAAGCTCCGCTTCTTTTTAATCTCGCTTCGCCTTTTTTTTAATCTCGCTTCGCCTTATTT
>CAVHUZ010000024.1:18283-32276 GCA_963639545.1 Bacteroidaceae bacterium | reverse complement strand
CAATGGATCTTCTTTAGCATTGTAGGTGGGGAATTGTTGGCGTTAGGGGATTAATGCTCAAGCCGCTTAAGATTCATTAGTTCGTTTATGCGTTGGTTTCATAGAACGAATATACCATTATAATAATAGGGTTTAAACGAAAAGTTTAAACCCTATTATGTTTTTAGGAAAAATCCTGCTTCGCTTATATCGATCTATTAAGCTTCTGCTGGTGCTTCCTCTGTTTCTGCTGCATTAGCTGCTGCTTCTGCTTCAGCCTTTGCTGCAGCTTCAGCTGCTTTCTTCTCAGCTACCTTTTTAGCGATAGCTTCGTTCATCTGCTTCTCAGCTTCGAGAGCCTTCTGAGCTGCAGCCTTCTTTGCGTCAGCGAGTTTCTTAACGGTTGCCTCTACAACAGAAGCCTTGGCATTCTTCCAAGCGTCAAATTTCTGCTGACAAGCCTCTTCTGTGAATGCGCCTTTCTTAACGCCGCCACGGAGATGCTTCATCATGTAAACGCCTTCGCGCTTCAAGATGTTACGTGCTGTGTCTGTAGGCTGAGCACCTGTCTCTACCCAATACAATGCACGCTCAAAATTCAAATCTACTGTGGCAGGATTGGTGTTAGGATTGTAAGTACCAATCTTTTCAGTAAATTTACCATCACGTGGTGCACGCGCGTCTGCAATTACGATGCTGTAGAATGCATAGCCTTTACGGCCACCGCGCTGAAGTCTGATTTTTGTTGCCATAATTTTAAATAAACTTTAATTAGGTTTGAATTAATGCTATTAACTCGTAATAGCCGTGCAAAGGTACTGCTTTTTTGAATTTTGAGCTTAATAGAGTTGTATTTCTTTTGTTAATTATTATTAATGACGATGACTAATCTATACATGAAACGGAGCATTTGTAAAATAAAATCTCGATAGTAGCGTGGGAATCTCGAGTTTTATACTTATCTTTGCCTCACGGTATTTAACCCCAGTTTATCATGAAGACACTCAGAACGTTTTTGGTATCACTTTGTATCGCAGCTAGCTGTTCTTCCACAGCGCAAGAACATAGTTCTAATCTGCCTTATTTCACATCTGGTCCCATACAGTACGGAATGATCTCTGAACAGGGAATAACCTCTCAGGGAGAAGTCACCGTGCAACGCTGCGTTGACAAAGATGTAAAACATCTGAATATTCCCTACAACGTTTCAAGGGGAATGATCAACTGGCATGTAGGTGTGATCGCCCCTGGGGCTTTTGAAAATTGCGCCATCGAATCCATCCAACTTAGTGACGATATAAAGTATATTGAATCGAACGCATTCCGTTGGACTCCTTTGAAGCGTTTCGAATGCCCTGACAAACTGCGTGGCGTGGGCATGAATGCCTTTGCATGGTGTACGGAGCTAGAGGAGTTTGTTACCGATGCCAACCTGAAAGCCATTGGTGGTAGTTGCTTCAGAGGCTGCAGCAAACTGAAGCGTTTCGACTGTCCTAAAGATATGCACACCATAGGCGAAAATGCCTTTAACAGCTGTAGCTCTTTAGAATATGTCACGATGGGTGATGATATGATAAACATCGGCTATTTGGCTTTCGATGCAGTGCCCAACTTAAAGGCCATTGCCATCACCAACACCAATCCACATGACGCTCAAGGTGCTTTTTCGCAGGATGTTCTTCAGAACGTTTGGCTCGTTGTTCCTGATGGATGTTTGGTGAAGTACAAGTCGAGAGCTGGTTGGTGTGACTTTGTTCACATCATTGAACGAGGCGAACTGAAATAAGTTTTACGTCGCAACTCATATCTTTAAGGCGTGTTCTAAAAATTCTACGTACCATTATTTCGTCTTTAGACGGATGTCTCTTTGTGTCTTTTGATTTTTAGAACCCGCCTTAAAACTTGCTGAATCTTAGAGTTTCTACCATTATAGATCTAGTAAAAGACAAGAAATAATAAAAAAAAAAAAAAAAAAAGCAAAAGAATAACCGTATGTCTCTTTTTTTTCATACTTTTGTAGGCATTTAAAGACTTATAAATATAACTTTTTAGTCTATATTTTGCAGAAGCGTCTGTCAAAAGTCAGAGTCAGTTGGATCTATAATTAAGAGAAATATGAATATATGTGTAAAGAACTTATTTAGGGTAAATAGCAATGTGAGCCCAGTTTCGATGTTAGCGGCAATGGTCTTGGCGGTATCTGCAATGCCGACCACCGCTATGGCTGATGGCACCGATAATGGGACAACCAATGTGATTACGGGCTTGCAGGACCTTACCGGAAAGACACTTACCGAGTTGAAGGCAGGTGCCGTAACGGCAGGCACTTATCCCGACACCGACATGAACAAGATCTTCTTTCTTTATAATGTGAAGACGGGGAAGTTTGTCAATGCCGGAGGATATTGGGGTACACACGTCTCTCTACAAGAAACTCCGCTCTCATTATGGGTTAACGCTTCTACCTCAAGTGACGTGATCGACTTCAGTCAGAGTATGGGAACAGGACAGGGACACTTGATCAGATGGACCATCACCAGCTCGTCAAGCTCCGTGGACCAAGGTGTGTTTATCGATAGAGGTACCGACTATGGCTACTACGGATGGACATTGGAGGCTGTCTCTGATGACTCGCAGAACACCTATAAGCTATACACTTATAAGACTTCCAACCCAAGCACATCCACCGAGAAGTATTATCTCTGCGCCAATGGTGATGAGACTGACCAGGACAAGAACTGCGAGGCTTACACCGCATCAGATATAAGCACTAATAACCTGTCAGGCTATGACACATGGCGCATCTTCTCCATGCAGCAAATCATGGATTTGCAGAATCAGAACACTGATAACATGACCAGCTCGCTAGAGTTGTCGTTCAAGCTGAAGTGTCCTGGATTTTCACGAGGTAACAACGATATCACCGCTTGGACCACCTCTACTTGGGGCACAGGTACATCAAGTGGTCTGCGTTTTGGCTTGGAAAAGTTTTATAGCACCACGGCTAAAGTGACCAAAGACGTAAGCACTATAGGTAGCAGCAACACTTATACTTTCGATGGAACCACTTATTCCTCAGCCAACACCTACCAGCAGCAGATGGGTAAATATTTCTGTGCCGATGCTAAGAACGTGCGCGGTGTCATATATCAAGATGTGCAAATCAAGAATGGCGGTTCGTACGTGGTAGAGTGTAAGGGATATTCGAATACAACGGATGCGAAGCTTTTCGCTGTGTTGCTCGATGCGGATAAGAATGTAGTGAAGAACACCGTACACGAAACAGTGCTCAACCAGATCGATTATATGTCGGAAACCGAGCAAACCAACCTCCACACCTCAGAGCAGAGTATGGACTATGCCGGAAAGAACTTCTATGGTTCGCACAAGTATAAGAATACGGTGCTTGTTCATGCGCCAGAACTTGCCGATTCTACTTCCTGTTATTATATCCGCTTCGGTATCCTCATCGGTGAGGATAGTACCGATACCACGGTGGATGGAGATAATGAATGGACGGTGTTTGACGATTTCCGTCTGCTCTACGCCAGCAAGACCATCGATGAAGACCTTATCTTAGACGAGGACAGAGCCGATATGAGTTATCTCAGCGATTGCTCTAACACCTATCATAATAAGGTGTTGCATCTGAACAAGACCTTCACCCGCAACAAGTGGAACTCCTTTGTGCTTCCCGTGAGCCTCACCACTGACCAGCTCCGTCAGGCTTTCGGCGCTAATACCCGTCTAGCCAAGCTCAGCGCACTGACTAGCTCAGAGGTGCAGTTTACCACTGTAGATCTTGACAATATGAGTTCCACTGACACCGCTCTCATCGCTTACACCCCGTACATCATCTATCCTACACGTTACATCGCGTCTAAGGAGTCGCCTGCATACAAGGCGCTGCTTACCGAAACCGGTAATACGGAAGCCAAAACCAAGCAGGTGATAGTCAAGGCCAACAATGTCGAAATTCCTAACGTGAGCTTTGCCACCGGAACAGACAACAAGAACGACCTGTCTAATATCGATACCGATACATGGACCACAAAGAAGATGTACAACGTGAAGGGTAATGGCACCATGACAGCATGCGGAACCTTTGCCCGTACCTTCGGTCCTGACGACACCACACAAGACACGGATGAAAACAGCGACACCTATGGCGTCTACACCTTTGGTGAGGATAAGGGTACGATCATCTCGGGTCGCGACGATCTGAAAGGTAGTTACTTCTTCTGGAACGGCAGCCTCTACTGCTCTAAAAGTCGTGTGCGTGGCTTGCGCGGTTTCAGTTGTTGGTTCAAACCCACTAACAAGACTAGCAACGAAGCCAAGATGACCATGTATCTCGATGGCGTGGCACAGGATGCAACGGATGATATCTCTGATCATGTGGCGTTCGGTAAGGACGAAACCATTGGAAAGGCGCTGCAAGGCGTGTATAGCATCAGCGGCCAGCGTATCAGTAATGGCACCGACTTGTCGCATCTCCCTGCCGGCCTATATATCGTAAACGGTAAGAAATGTGTGGTAAAGTAAACGGAACGACGATGTAAGATGCGCACTGACCATGTGCGTCATAACAAAACAATAAGACAATGAAGAAGAAAAAGATATATCTAAAACCGCAGACCTGCGTTATAGCCGTAGCCACTAGCGAACTGTGTAAGTTCTCTAAATGGACTGTGGATCATGCCGAAGATGGCACGACTACGTTGCCCGATTGCGGAAATGTAACCTACGATGATAAGAAACTAAATCCGTCTGAAGATCCATGGAACAGTGACAACTGGTAACATTTGCCTCTAAACAGACATAAAAGGTTTACGCCCCGGATGCAGAAACAAGCGTCCGGGGCGTTTTCTGTATGTCTTCGTCGGATATATCATTTTCCATCTCACTTGCCCTATCCGTTCCAAGAACCTAAAGCCTTTCTGTCAGAAAGCAAATCCATGGTTACGAAGACCAATCTGAGTTGGGTATTATTATGGATTTTGTAGGTCGGTTAGGCAAACGTGTTTACGACCAGTTTGATTGGCTAAAATTCCTCAACGAGAAATAATTGATAGGTTCATATCGCCCCTTATACAGAGTGGGCGAGGCTTTGGCGTCTTGTTGCAGATCCGATTCGGGAGAGAAAAATAAATTGATTTTCCGTGAAAATTAAATTGATTTTGCAGCAAAAATAATTTAATTTTCTCTCTCGTATGGGATAATCGGCTTGGTAAAAAAGGCACACTGGACTTCCAAGAAAGGTGGTAAAGGATGGAGCTAGCACGATGACAAAACAAAAAAGAGTTCGACACCACGTGCCGAACTCTTTTTTATAGGTATATCGTTTGTTTACAAATTCTGCTTAGCAGGATTATTTCTCACCTACATTGACCACCGTGTAAGCTTTCTTTCCGGTTGGGAACATGCCCTTGATATACAATACCGGATCCTTGCTGACGCTGGCTTTCTTAACCTCTTTCTGTAGATCGTCGATGGTCTTCAGCGGTTGATCGTTAGCTGAAAGGAGGATGAAGCCACGTGTGATGTTGGCGTCCTTCATCGCACCGCTGTTAACCTTGGTCACCTCAAGACCATAGTTGATGCCGAGCTGGTCCTTTTGTGCTTGTGATACAGGTCTAAACTGTCCACCAAGGACGTCAAGGTCAGCCTGCTCGATAGGTTTGGTGTTACCTTGAGCGTTCTTCATGACGATGGTCTTGGTCACCTCTTTCTTGTTGTGCAGATAGGTGATGGTAGCCTTGTCGCCTGGACGCTTAGAGTTGACCATCTCCTGCAGTGCAGACATCTTGGTGATCTTCTTACCATCAAACTTCACGATGACGTCACCAGCTTGGATACCTGTCTCAGCGCAGTTGCCATCTTCATCCACCTTAGAGATGTAAACACCCTCGTTGGTGCCTAGATCCACTTCCTTGCCTTTCTCCTTCTGATCATTGATATAGTTGAGCACATCACCACCAGCGACACCCAGTGTCACACGTTGTACGCTACCATACTTCTTGATATCATCTACCACCTTATTCATAATCGTGGTAGGGATGGCAAAACCATAGCCAGAATAAGATCCAGTCTGCGAATAGAGCATAGCGTTGATACCTACGAGCTCACCGCGTGTGTTGACCAATGCGCCACCAGAGTTGCCTGGGTTGATGGCAGCATCCGTCTGGATGAAGCTCTCGATGCCATTCTGTGAAGCGCCTAGACCACGACCTTTGGCACTGACGATACCCGCAGTGACGGTAGAGTTGAGGTTGTATGGGTTACCTACGGCAAGCACCCACTCACCGATCTTCAGATCGTCGCTATTGGCAATGGTGATAGCGGGTAGGTCTTTGGCACTCACTTTGAGCAATGCCAAGTCGGTCTGCTTGTCGGTTCCGACAATCTTTGCAGAGAACTCGCGGTTGTCGTTGAGCGTCACGGTAAGCTCGTCCGCACCTTCCACAACGTGATTGTTGGTCACGATATATCCGTCAGCAGATATGATAACGCCTGATCCGGTAGCCTCCTTCTTAGGAGTCTGGATCTTCTCCTTGCGTGATCCGCCGTTGCCATAAGGATTACCGAAGAATCCGAATGGGTCAAAGAAGTCGCCGAAAGGATTATCCTGTACGTCTACAGTCTGTGTCTTAGAATTCTGTACGTATTTGATATGCACTACACATGGAACAGATTTTTCAGCAGCATAGGTCAAGTCCACGGGTTGCCCGACGGCATTCACGGTGGGTTGAGCTGCTTTGACCTGAATGAAAGCTCCAACAGAGAGTGACAGCGATAAGATGCAAGCTGTCCCCATAAGATAATTTGAAATCTTCTTCATATTGTGTATCTTTTAAATTTATAATTTCCTAATCTGTGGTGACCTATCCCCTCTCGGTTATTATGCCTAATGGCAGAAAGTCAACCATTTGATTTGTTGGCTGCAAAAGTAGGCGCAATATTTGTTAAATGGACATTTTGACATATATTTTTATCCCAATTTAACAGTTTCGGGAATGGGCTTAACGGCTCTTAAATAGCCACAAAGAGGTTTTTGCATTCAATAACAGATACTAAAAAGCGTTGCGCCTTATACCATTGGGCTTTGTTTCAAGGCCTCTTTGATAAACCGTGGCGTAGCCCCGAGCTGGCTCTCTGCCACCTCTTCAGGTGTACCCGTGTTGAGAATCTCTCCTCCGCCACGCCCGCCATCGGGACCCATGTCTATGATATGGTCGGCTAGCTTGATCACGTCAAGGTTGTGCTCGATGATGATGACGGTGTTGCCTCGGTTGACAAGTAGCTGCAGCACGTTCATCAGCACGCGTATGTCATCAAAGTGGAGACCGGTAGTGGGCTCGTCAAGGATATAGAGCGTCTTTCCGGTGTCACGCTTTGACAGCTCAGTGGCCAGTTTGATGCGCTGTGACTCGCCACCACTGAGCGTCGTAGAAGGCTGTCCAAGACGCAAGTAACCCAATCCCACATCTTGTAAGGTCTTAATCTTATTGACAATCTGAGGCACATTCTCAAAGAATTCCACTGCCATATTGACCGTCATGTCCAGCACGTCAGCGATGGATTTGCCCTTATATCTCACCTCCAGCGTCTCGCGATTGTATCGTTTGCCGTGGCACGTGTCACACGGAATCATCACATCGGGCAGGAAGTTCATCTCTATCGTCTTATAACCATTGCCCCCACAGGTCTCACAGCGTCCGCCTTTGACATTGAACGAGAATCGTCCAGGCTTATATCCACGTATCTTAGCTTCGGGCAGATTGACAAACAAGCTGCGTATATCAGAGAAAATGCCCGTGTAGGTGGCTGGATTGGAACGCGGTGTGCGTCCTATCGGACTCTGATCCACATTGATCACCTTATCTATATGCTCTATGCCGCTGATGCTATCGTAGGGGAGAGGTGCTTTCAGAGACCGATAGAAGTGCTGTGAGAGGATGGGCTGCAAGGTCTCGTTGATCAGTGTGGACTTGCCCGAGCCCGATACACCCGTCACTACGGTCAGCGTGCCTAGGGGGAAGGTGGCGCTGATGTTCTTCAGATTGTTTCCGCGGCATCCTTCAAGGTGGATAAATTTGCCGTTACCCGTGCGTCGTGGTGACGGAATGGTGAACGATAGCTCGTGATTGAGGTATTGGGCGGTGAGCGTATGGGTGTGGAGCATTTCCTTGGGCGTACCTTGGAACACCACTTCGCCACCCTTGCGACCCGCTCGCGGCCCGATATCCACAATCCAGTCGGCTGCTCGCATCATATCCTCGTCATGCTCCACCACGATGATGGTGTTGCCCATGTCGCGCAGTGTCTTTAAGGAGCGTATCAGACGTTCATTGTCACGCTGATGCAAACCGATGCTAGGCTCGTCTAGGATGTACAGGACGTTGACCAGTTGGGACCCAATCTGTGTGGCGAGACGAATGCGCTGACTCTCTCCACCCGACAAGGTGGCCGACTGACGATTGAGTGACAGATAATCGAGACCTACGTCAATCATGAAGACAATGCGCTTCTTGATTTCTTTCATAATCTCGCCTGCAATCTTGCCTTGCTTCTCATCAAGATGACTCTCAGCTTCTGTCAGCCATTGGTTGAGGTCTTTGAGGTCCATATTTGCTAGTTGGGCGATGTTCTTATCCCATATCTTATATGAGAGCGCTTCCCGATTGAGCTTGTTGCCATGACATTCAGGACACACCACATCTGCCACAAACTGGCCCGCCCATTTCTTTCCGTTGCTGCTATCCTCGCTCTCGATGACCGTGCGCAGGTATTTCACGATGCCGTCAAAGGACACAAAGTAGTCGCTACTGGTGTGTACCAGCTCCTTATCGATGCGTACCGATTCTAAAGAACCATACAGCACCTCGTTCATCGCTTCTTGAGGAATATCCTTGACGGGCGTCTTTATCGTGACGTCGTGCTTCTGGAGGATTGCCGCAATCTGCCAAAAGATCATTTGGTTCTTGTATTTGCCTAGAGGAACGATGGCCCCTTCATGTATAGAAAGGCTATCATCGGGTATCACTTTCTCTAGATCGATCTGGCTCACCAAGCCCAGTCCCTTGCAGTGAGGGCAGGCTCCTTCGGGCGAATTGAACGAGAAGATATTCGGAGCGGGATCTTTATAGGATAGTCCCGTGACGGGATCCATCAGTCGTTTGGAAAAATATCGGCCTTCATTCTTATCCGCATCAATGATCATTACCAGTCCGTCGCCTTGGTTCATAGCCGTGGCGATAGAGTGGCGCAGCCGGTCCTGTAAGGTCTCTTGCTTGGCAGTGATGGCAGAGGTGAGTTTCATCTTGTCTATGACGACCTCGATGTTATGATTCTTGTATCGGTCCGTCTTCATACCACGGACAATCTCTTTCATCTCACCATCCACTCGGATGTATAGATAACCCTTGCGACGCATGCTCTCGAACAGTTCGCGATAATGTCCTTTGCGGTTGCGTACCAATGGTGCAAGGATGTAAATCTTCTTGTCCCTGTAGTGGTCAAGAATCATCTGCATCACTTTCTCCTCGGTATACTTCACCATCTTCTCTCCGCTCATGTACGAGTAAGCGGTTCCGGCACGTGCAAACAGCAAGCGGAGGTAATCGTAGATCTCTGTCGTGGTGCCTACGGTGGAACGTGGATTCTTGTTGGTGGTCTTTTGTTCGATAGATATCACGGGCGAAAGGCCTGTGATGCGATCGACGTCAGGGCGTTCCATGTTGCCAAGGAAGTTGCGAGCGTAGGCCGAAAAGGTCTCGATGTACCTGCGCTGCCCTTCGGCAAAGATGGTGTCAAAAGCCAAGGACGACTTTCCTGAACCTGATAATCCGGTGAAAACGGTGAGCGAGTAACGTGGGATGGTAACGTCTACATTCTTGAGGTTGTGCACTCTAGCTCCTAGAACTTCTATCTTTCCTTGCTCAAGCAAGGCGTTATCCTTTGGTATAGTTTGATTCTTGGTGTCCTTTTCTGCCATTATGACAATCTTGATTATGTTTGTTCTACTTTAGACCAACTGATGGATGCGTCTTGCAAAAGATCCCCATCAAAGAGCAAAGTTAATCATAATATCCCGTTTCTCTGCCCTTAGATAGGATTAAAGTTGTAAAAATACCGAATCTTTTTCGCCTATCTATGCTGAAATAACGTGGAGATGTACAACAGTTTATATACCTTGAAGATGTGCAGATTGCAACCGTCTTGCTCTAAGTATCGCTTCAGTGGTGCGCCCATCCGTGTATAGATCTTTGCCAATAAGGGCAAGAGGTGGTAGCGCGATAAGCGGTTGGCTATATGCAGCAAGCCCGAATAACCATCTAGGTCGGCTCGAAACTGATACAACGTGTTGATCCCTTCTTGGGTCTTGGATACGAATGCGGGGTTGTCTTCGAACGTGTCGAAGGCAAGCGGGTTGTTGATATGCTGAATCTGGATGGCGTGTTTCAGTAGCGTTTTGCCAAAGAAGACGTCCTCATAACCATAGTATACAAAGCGCTCGTCAAAAGGGTGGGCGAGCATAAGAGTGCGTGGAATGAGAAAGTTGCTTGTATGAAAGTCGTTGTAAGGATTCTTTTGGCGTTGTAGATAAGTGTGCCGGGGAAGGCTGGCCAGCTCATAGCGGTTGCGCAGATTGCCTTTTACCTCTCGCGTCACGGTGTAACCGCCATAGATGACCTTATCTTCAGCCTGTATTGCATCAAGGTATTGCTTGATAAAGTGGGGCGTGATAATGGTCATATCGGCATCGATAAAAAGCAGATAATCGTATTGGGCGGTCTGCGCCAAGAAGTTGCGGATGGCTGCCCGACCTACGTTCTGACTTCGTTCGATGTATCGACATGAGGCGTAATCGTTGATCTCTCGGTTCTTCAGGATGACGTCTTGGTCTCTAGAACCATCATCCGCAACAAGCACTTCATAATGCTCATGGACCACGGAATGCTGTACTTGTTCAACCAAAGCCTTGACAAGCGTTGTGCAAACATCGTTATATGTAGGGATCAGAACCGATAAACCTTTCATACACTGTCGTTTCTTAATGTTAGGATAAGTGATACAGAGAGCAGAGACGTCACTCGCTCCATATCATTTCTGAGGATTCTTTGCCGCTGTTGTTGGGTAAAGACTCTTTACTGTAGTCGCCTTCATCTCCTTTCTGATTGTGTACTTGAGAGCCTGCAAGCAATGTCGCGTCAGAGCAGAGACTTAGAATGGTTGTTGTTGGGCATGTATAGCAGTGTGAGGGGTGGCTGATTGTGGTGTTTTGGGGTGATGCGGAAAGGTGCTTCTGAAGTATTTTCATGGTTTTTGTTTTAAAGGGATGAATTCCAAAACATGAATTCATCCCCCAAATAATAGTTTTCAAGATGTGTTACCGAACCTTATATATAATAAGGTAAGTAAACAATGGTTGATTAATCGATTCGTTTCAAGATTGCAAGTAAGTGATCCCAAACCATCTGTACGGTAGGGATATGCAGACATTCGTCAGGTGTATGTACGTTACGGAGCGTAGGACCGAAACTTACCATGTCCATATCGGGATATTTCTCTGAGAACAAACCGCACTCCAAACCAGCGTGTATACCTAGCACTTTAGGATCTTTGTGGAAGAGGTTCTTATATTCTTCTACTGCAATCTTTACTAGCTCTGAGTCGGGATTCATCTTCCATGCAGGATAACCTTCGTTTTGTACAACGGTGGCTCCAGCTAGTTCGAAGACTGCCTTAATGGTGTTGCCCATATTGCGGAGGTTGCTCATCACGCTAGAACGCTGACTTGACACTACAACCAGTTTGTCTACATCACTCTGTACGCTTGCTACGTTGCTAGAGGTTTCCACTAGCCAGTCTACAGCTTTGTCTTGGCAGTTGGTCAATGGGCCATTGTCTACTGCTTGCAGGGCACGGATGATGTTGGCAGAAACCTGCTTTTCGATAACGGGTTGTGCCGTGGTGCTTTCTAAACTCCAAACCATTGTGGGGTCGGTAACATGAAACTCGTCTTCTACCGCAGCGGTAAACACGTTCCAGTCGGCCTTTACCTCTTCCTTCTTATCCGCTGGCACGGCAAAGATAATCTTACCATCGCGAGGGATAGCGTTGTGCATCTTACCCGAATTGAACTGAGCTAGGCGCAGATCCATCTTGTCTTGCTCCATATAAAGGAAGCGGGCAAGAATCTTGATAGCGTTTGCGCGTTTCTTGTTGATGTCGTCTCCAGAGTGTCCTCCGTTGAGTCCTTTCAAGCTTCCGGCAAAGAAGAAGTAGTCGCTAGGTGCCTCCTCACGGGTGTAAGTGAAGGTTGCTGTGCTGTTCTGACCACCTGCACAACTTACAAAGATCTGTCCTTCGTCTTCACTATCAAGGTTGATGAGGTATTTGCCAGTCATAAAGCCAGCCTTCATACCAAAGGCGCCTGTCAGTCCGGTTTCCTCATCACGGGTGAATACGCATTCGATAGGACCATGCTCGATATCGTCTGAATCCAAGATTGCCAACTCTATAGCATCACCAATACCGTCGTCAGCACCAAGGGTGGTGCCTTTAGCGTGGAGCCATTCGCCGTCGATGTATGTCTGAATGGCATCTTTATGGAAGTCGAACTCTACGTCTACGAGTTTGTCACACACCATATCCATGTGGCTCTGAATAACCACTGTAGGCTTGTTCTCCATGCCTGGAGTAGCTCCCTTGCGGATAAGGACGTTCCCTGTCTCGTCGACAAGAGTCTCTAAGCCATGTTCTTCGCCAAAGGATTTGAGGTATTCAATCATTTGCTCCTCATGTTTTGAAGGGCGAGGAATCTTGTTGATTTTTGCGAATTGCTCGAAAACGCGAGCTGGTTTTAATTCTACGTTTGCCATTTTTTTATAATATTTAATTTTGCAATCTAATCGAATTGTCGTAACTTTGCGACCAATAACAATGCAAAAGTAACATAAAATGCTTGAAACAATACTCATTAGCGTGTTAATAATTGCAATAGCCATGATTTTACTTTGTGTTCGTGTGATTGCTAAGCCTAATGGCAAGTTTCAATCTATGCATATACATGACAACAAGTATCTTCGCCAACAGGGCATACATTGCGTCCTAGATCAAGACAAGGAAGCCCGTAACAAACAGCAGGTACGTTATTAATATAATAAGGTGGAGTACGGATAAGTGTTCCTTTTGTTTGCGTAATCTCAGAAATATTAAAAATAAAATAAGACAATGAAGAAAGTTTTTAGCTTGGTAGCCATGTTTGCTATGACAGCAATGGTTCTTACCTCATGCAACCAACAGCCTCAACAGAACGATTCTAAATCATCTGATAATAGTTCTGCAGCACAAGCAGGCGGTACTGCGGAGAAGATTGCTTATGTTGATATCGACTCTATCATGAGTCAATACACATATTGGAAGGATGTTACAAAACTGATGAAAGAGAAAGAAGCTAACATCCAGAAGACTTTGAGCGGTAAGCAACAGGCTCTTCAGCAGGCTGCAGCCAACTTCCAACAGAACGTTCAGGCTAACAAGTACACGCAGGAGCAAGCACAACAGATTCAGGCTGGCATTCAGCGTCAGGCTCAGGATGCTGACGCTTTGCAACAGCGTTTAGGTTCTGAATACCAAAATGAGGTTGCCAAATATAATAAGGCTCTCTCTGATAGCGTACACAACTATCTGCGCGAATACAACAAAGATAAGAAGTATGCCATCATCTTAGCCAAGAGTGGTGATAATATCCTCTATGCAGACAAGGCATATGATGTAACCAACGAAGTGGTTAAGGGGCTTAATAAGTCATATAAAGGAATGAAGTAATTCTTCTACGATTATACTTCCAAACCCGTTGTTAAGCTTGCTAGTATTCTTAATGCAAAGGGCAAGGAATAGTAGAAAATGTTCTTGAATCCCCATTCGAAACGAAGCGAAAATCGTTCGAATGGGGATTTTCTTGCTTAAAAGTGTTCTGAAAGTACCTTACCTTACGAATATTATC